>JAKVCE010000392.1 GCA_022447405.1 Planctomycetota bacterium
CCCGCTCGCGGCCGAGCCCGGCCTCGTCCACGAGCGCCTGCGCTACCCGAGAGCGATCCCAGCGCTCGACCCCGTCCGCGTCGGCGACGGAGACGCTGCTCGCGCGCTCGCGCTCCTTGGGGGTCGGGTCGAGGGCGCGCGCGCGCGCGCGACGGTCACGGTAGAGGATGTAGGCCTTGGCGACGGGCGCTCTGCCGAGCTCGATCAGCGCGCGCTCGACGAGGTCTTGGATCTCCTCGATGCCAGGCGTGCCCTCGTGGACAGCGGCGGCATGCCTGCGGGTCAGCGAGTACTCGACGAGCTCAGCGATCTCACGGGCGAAGGAGGGGTCATCCTCTCCCACGGCCGCCTGAGCGCGCGAGACAGCGCTCTCTATCCTCGCTCGATCGAAGGGGACTCGGCGACCGTCGCGCTTCTCAATGGTCTCAGGCGCCTCAGGCCGCGGACGCTCCTCGCGCTCCTTCATCCTTCACCGTCCTCGCCGGCGCCCTTCTTCTTGCTCTTCTTGGGCTTCTTGGGCTTCTTGGCTTTCTTCGCCTTCTTCCGACCCATGATCGGGCTGAGCTCTTCCAGGAACTGTGAGACGTCCCGGAACTCCCGATAGACGCTGGCGAAGCGGACGTAGGCGACCTGGTCCAGGGAGCGCAGCTCCTCCATCACCAGGCTCCCCACGACGACGCTCGGGACCTCGCGGTCGTGCTCCTCCAGGATCCGGGCCTCGACCCGGGCGCAGGCCATCTCGAGCTCTTCCACGGGGACCGGGAGCTTCTCGCAGGCGCGCAGCATGCCCGTCAGGATGCGGTCACGGTCAAAGCTCACGCGCTCGCCGCTCTTCTTCACGACCCTGAGAGCGGTCTCCTCGATGCGCTCGTAGGTGGTGTATCGCAGGAAGCAGGAGAGGCACTCCCTGCGCCTGCGGATCACCGTCCCTTCGGCGGAGGTCCGGGAGTCAACGACCCTGTCGTTGTCATCCTTGCAGCGGGGGCATCTCATGGGCGCGGGCCTCACGGCCCCAGCGAGGGCCAAAACCCACCTCCCAGGGCCCCAAATCGAGGCTCAGAGGAGCAGGAGAACACACCATATCTTGTGTGTCAATCAGCACTTAACGTCACTTACTGCGTCCCTGCCCTGAGCCTCCGAGCGGGTCATTTCCCGAGGCAGAAGCGGGCGAAGATGCGGTCCAGGAGGTCCTCCGGCGTCGTCCTGCCCGCGATCTCATCCAGGCGATCTGTGGCGACGCGGAGCTCATCCGCCAGGAGCTCGAGCGGCGAGCCCTGCTCCCAGTCGGAGCGCCCCGCCCGCACGTGCCGCGCAGCCCCATCCAGAGCCGCAGAGTGTCGGAGCGAGAGCTCCCGCCCAGAGCCCAAGGCCCCTCCCCCCTCTAGGCCCTCTCTGACGATCCCTGCGAGCTCCTCCAGCCCCTCAGCCCGGAGCGCGCTGACCCGCGCCCAGGCCTCTCCCTGCAGGCCGTCAGGGGGAGACTGCGACGCTCCCTCACGATCACACTGCGACCACACGAGGGTCCTCGCGACTCCATCCGGGAGCGCTGCGCGCTCGCGCTCCACCTCTGCCTCCCCGCGCCGCGCGTCCACGACCCAGAGGAGGTGGTCCGCAGCCAAGCTCGCGCTCGCTCCCAGCCGCTGGGCCTCTGCGTCTGGGCCTTGGGCGGCCTCCTCCATCCCAGCGACGTCCGCGAGCTCGACCTCCAGTCCGCCCAGCCGCCAGGCAGTCAGCAGTCGGTCCCTCGTGGTGCCGGGGTGATCGCTGACGATGGCCTTTTGCGTGCCGCTCCCGAGGGCGTTGAAGAGGGTGCTCTTGCCAGCGTTCGGCGCGCCCACGAGGACGACCCGAGGCGCGCCCGCCTCCACCCCGCGCGCCGCCTCCCAGCCGCGGGCCTCCTCTAGCTTTGCCTCCACCGCTTGAAGGCGGCTCGCGATCTCGTCGGCTGGCACGTCCGTCGTGTCGGAGGAGTCAAAGTCCAAGCTCGACTCGCACAGGGCGCGCAGGTCGCTGAGCCCGTCGCGCAGACCCCCGACCCGCTCGTCCAGTCCGCCGAAGAGCAAGGCGACGGCCGAGCGCCGCGCGGCCTCGGAGCGCGCCTCCACGAGAGAGAGCACGCCCTCGGCTCTGGAGAGGTCGATGCGACCATTCTCAAAGGCGCGTCGGGTGAACTCTCCAGGCTCGGCGACGCGTCCGCCGAGCTCGACGAGCCGCGCGAGGGCGCGCTTGAGCAGCGGCGCGGCCCCAGGCAGGTGAAACTCAGCGACGTCTTCGCGAGTGAAGGAGCGCGGCCCAGGCATCCACAGGAGGAGCAGCGGCTGCGTACCTCCGCCGTCCGCGAAGCCTCCGCGGAAGACCCCGCGACCCAGGTCGAGAGCGGGCACCTCTTCACCGTCCCAGGTCGCCTCGACCATGGCCTTGGCGAGCGGTCCAGAGACGCGGACGACTCCGCGCGCGCCCCCACCGGGCGGGCTGGCGATGGCGCAGATCGTGTCCCCAGCGGCGCTCATCGCTCTTCTCTGCT
>JAKVCE010000393.1 GCA_022447405.1 Planctomycetota bacterium
CGCAGGACCTGGGTGTCGTACTGGTTGGCCTTGCAGCCATATGTGATGAAGCGGACCTCCTTCATGGCGCGCAGGATAACGTTCATCGCTATCCTGCTCGACGTCATGCGCCCGATCCTCTCGTATCTGCCCCTGGCTCTCTGCTGCATCACGAGTTGCGGCGGGGACTTGGAGGGCCCCAACGATCCCAGCCAGGTCCCCGAGACGCTCGCTCGAAGGAGCGATCGGGTCCAGGAGGAGTGGGCGCTCACCCTGCGCCAGGCGATCGAGTTTGGAGGTCTGGAGTACGCCAGGACCACCTTGGAGTTGCAAAGTGATGAGCTCGGTGTCGAAGCAGACCTCCTGCGCGCCCGGCTCCTGACGGCTGAGGGCGCCGACCTGGAAGCCCAGCGCGCGATCGAGCGAGCCCGCCGCGCCGCCCCGCGAGATGTGCGCGTGCCGGCGACGGCCTGCGAGCTGCACTCCGCGCACGGGAGGATGGAGAGCGCTCTCCAAGAGTTGAAGCTGGCCCATGAGCTCGGCGGGGCGATGGCCGAGGTGCACCGCGCGAAGGGAGTGCACCTGCTCTCGCAGTCAGGCCGCGCCGCAGAGGGCCTGAGAGAGCTGGAGGTGGCGCGAGAGCTCGACCCCAGCTTGCCCTTTGTCGACCGGGCTATGGCGCAGGCTCACCTGCTCCTCGCCAAAGAGCACCTGGGCAAGGGACGCTCCAAGGACGCGCTGCGCTCAGTGGAGCGCTCGCTCCATCATGATCCGCAGGAGTTCGAGACGAGGCGCCTCCTCTCGGATGTGCTCCTAGCAGAGAAGCGGATCCTGGACGCGCTCGTCGTCTTGGAGGAGCTCTATGCGGAGGGACACTCGATCATCGGTGAGCTAGCGACGATGGAGAAGCGCGCGGCGCTGGTCCTGCTCCTGCAAGGGGAGCGCGAGGACGCGCTAGACCTGTTCTGCAAGGCGCGTGAGCACGGGCTCGGGGACGACGAGCTCGGGAGCGGGGCGCAGATCCTTGCGGAGGCCGGGATGGAGGCGCTCGCGGCGGGGGTGGATGCATATGAGGCGGGCGCGCTGGATGAGGCTCGCGGGCGCTTTGAGCGCGCGGTGCGGCTCGACCCTGAGCTGCTCGCGGCGCAGAACCACCTCGGCGTGGTCTGCTTCCGGCTAGGAGATAACGAGTGCGCCAAGCGGCACTGGGAGGTGGTCTGGCAGGCTGCCGTGAAGGAGGGCCTGGAGCTCCCGGAGCCGGTGGAGGTGAACTTGGCGAGGGCGATGGCGCGGCTGGGGGAGCTCAAGCAGGCCGAGGCGCTGCTGCGAGCCTCCCTGGAGGCGCGGCCCCACGGCCCTCACTCAGACGCAGCCCGCGGCTTCCTTCAGACGGAGCTCGGTCCAGCCATTGAGGCGCTGCAGAAGCGCTGAGTCGAGACGGTAAGCTCTTATTAAATAAGGGCTTATGTCACTTTTTACCGCCGAGGGCGGCGTGTCGATCGCGGGCTGCGCGCGCTCCCTCGGGGTCTCCCAGGGCCTCTAGGGCCGTCGCGAGGTGGAGGTGGGCTTCGAGGAGCGGCGGGCGCTGGGCCTCTTCCAGCTCCACCAGGCGGACGAGGTCCGACTTGGCCTCCTCCCAGCGCTCTCTCCCGATGAAGAGGACGGCCCGGTTGAAGCGCGCCGCGTGCAGCTCTGGGTCGAGCTCGAGGGCTCTAGACCAGGCCGCGAGGCTCCCGTCGAGCTCGCCCAGGACGCGCAGGGCGTCGCCTCGCAGCGCGTGCGCCCGGGTGAGCTCTGGCGAGCTCGTCACGAGCGCGTCCAGGAGCTTGAGCGCGGACCTCGCCTCGCCGACCTCGAGCCAGAGCGCTGCGAGCCCGAAGCGAGGCAAGGGGTCGCCGGGGCTCTCGAGCGCTTGCAGTCGGCGGGCGTCGAAGAGCGCGCGCCAGCGCGCCGCGCTCTGGGCGCGCTCACGCCAGCTCCGCGCACCCTCGAGGTCACCGCGAGCGATGGCGGCTTGAGCGAGGATGTGCAGCGCGGCGGGGGCCTCGTCGTCATGGGGGAAGCGCGTGACGAGGACCTCGAGCATAGGGCGCGCGCGCTCGAGCTCGCCAGCGCGCGCGAGCGCGCGGCACGGGAGCATCCAGCCGTCTGCGCGCTCGGGGTGCTTCGGCTGAGGAGGCTCGCCTGGGCTGAGGGTGATCGCGAGCGCCTGCTCGAGCTTGTCTTGGGAGAGGTAGATTCTTGCGCGCTCGAGCTCGACCGCTGCGCCGTCGCTCAGCCCGAGCCAGCGCTCGGCGAGTTCGACCTGGCCAGCGGCGGCCGCTGCGCGCGCGGCGAGGGCCAAGCGCTCCCCGTCCATCTCCTCCTCACCGACCAGGGCCTGCGCCTCCTCGAAGACGAGGCGGTGCTGGTTGAGCTCTATGAGCGCTTCCCATCGCTCAGGCTGTGGCGCTTGGAGGAGCGCGATCATGAGGAGCGCCTTCAAAGCGCCTCCTCCCGGATCACTCCCTCACCTTCGCGCACCCAGAGCCTGCGGTTC
>JAKVCE010000394.1 GCA_022447405.1 Planctomycetota bacterium
GAGCTCTTCGGGCACGTGCGCGGCGCCTTCACCAATGCGGTGAGCCACCGCGATGGCCGCTTTACCGTCGCGAACGGCGGCACCATCTTCCTGGACGAGATCGGGGACATGCCCCTCGAGATGCAAGCCAAGCTCTTGCGCGTCTTGCAGGACGGAGAGGTGCGGCCGGTGGGCTCGAATGAAGCGCGACGTGTCGACGTGCGCGTCGTCGCAGCCTCCCACAGGGACCTCGCCGCGATGTGCGCGGCTGGAGAGTTTCGCGAGGACCTCTACTACCGGCTCAACGTCGTGACCTTAGAGGTTCCCGCGCTCAGAGATCGACCGGGAGATCTGATCCACCTGATCACGCACTTCTCTGCGCTCCTCACTGAAGAGCTGGGACGAGTTGTCGCTGTCAGCGAGGAGGCGCGCGGCGCGCTCGAGGCCTACGGATGGCCTGGTAACGTCCGAGAGCTGGAGAACGAGCTCAGGCGGGCCGCGGTGCTGTCCTCGGGTGAGATCGAGCGTGGCGACCTCCGAGAGGAGGTCGGAGGGGGGTGAGCGGCCCCAGAGGGCGGTTAGCAGGCTTCTTACATCCGCTCGCGTTGCTGGGACCCCCTCGTGGCGTAGCTATGCGGTACGCTGATCCACTGCGTTTCCCCAGATCATGATCCAGAGAGCACGAACTTTGACCCAGATCGGCTTCAAGGCCCTCGCCACCACAGCCCTCCTTTTCTCGGCGGCCTGCGGCGGCGCGGGAGAAGAGGTGGAGCTCGCCCGAAAGCACATGCGACGTGGTGACTTCCAAGAGGCCGAGCGCGCCCTCGCTGCGGGGGAAGGGGCCGCTGTAGAGCGCCTGAAGGCAGAGCTCGCACAGGCCATCACCGCGCGCGAGGACTTCCTCGCGAAGCTGGCGGAGGCGGACGCGCTCGCGACCTCGGATGAGGCGGGCGCTGCGCTCAAGGCGCTTGTCGGTGAGGCGCCGGATCCCTACTGCGAGGACAAGCTCGACATCGCGCGGAGCAAGATCGCCGACCGCGCCGCGCAGGAGCGCGCCGCAAAGCCGATGCGCTTAGCCGAGAGGGATGACAGAGAGTGGGAACCGGAGGGGCTCGTCGTCCAGCACGACCAGGGAGAGGTGTCAGCTCGCAGCGACTCCCAGCGCGGACAGGTCAACCTCGTGATCGAGAGCGCCGCAGACCTCCGCGCTCGCAAGCAGTGGGAGGTCGCGCTGCTCGAGCTCGAGATGGTGCTTCCGAGCGCAGGCGAGCGCGCCACAGAGGTTCAAGCCCTCGCTCGCGCGATCACTGAGGAGGCCAAGGTAGAGCTCGAGATCATCCTCGCGAGCGCGAGAGAGATCGAAGACAGCGAGGGCGTGTCCTCGGCTCGCTCCTACCTGCTCAAGCACACCGGCCGCTTCCCAGGGGCTGGTGAGCTCTCCACGATCCATGACGAGGTCACCCGCGTCACCAGGTCGATCGGGCTGCGCAATCAGCTTGAGCGCGGTGATGTCGAGGTCGTCGTTCGTGAGCCCGCGGTCAAAGACGCTGATGCGGCGTGGGCTCGGGCCCAGACCCTCGAGGCTGCGGGTGAGCTGCGCCTGGCGATGGACGCCTGGATCGACGCTGGCTTTGCTGTCAGCCCCGGCGACGAGCGCGACGGCCTCGTCGGGCGCGCCCGCGCGCTCGAGCGACGCCTGCTCTTCCGTGAGGAGGTCATAGACGCGTGGGGCTTGGACTCCACGAGCTTCGAAGAGGGCGGTTTCACCTCCATCAGCGCAGAGGCTGTGGAGCGGAAGGGGACCGAGCTCGCGTGGGCTGAACTCTCCGGCGAGGTCCTCCAAGGCTTGGGCGAGCTCGGGCGCATCTCCAAGCGGGCGCAGGGTGGCTTGCTGCTCGAGCGCCTGGCTACCGGAACAGATGAGGACGCCCTCGCTGACCTCGGCCGCTGGGTCGAGCGCGGAAACATGCGCAGCGCCGAGGCGTGGTCCCTGGTCGCGACGAGCCTCGGAGAGGAGGTCCCTGAGGGCGGCTACGTCTTCGATGAGGGCGGCTGGCTGCCGCGCAGCCAGTTTGAAGCGGAGCGCCTCGCGGCGAACCTCGACAAGTACAAGAAGGAGCTCTTGGTCGCGACAAGCGAGAACCGCGAGGAGGCCCTCGCGCGACTCCTGGACCTCGGAAGCGAGGCCGAGCCGGTCGTCATCGAGGTCCTGAACGCCCGCTGGGAGCGCGCGCTGCGCACGGTCCAGCGCGGCGGAGTCCTCGACACCTTGGAGCTCATGGCGGACAAGCGACGGGAGCTCGACAGGGCGCGCGCGACGGCGCTCGAGCTGATCTTCGATGAGGAGGAGTACTTCTATCCTTACAACCCGCCCGAGTGTCCTCCCGACAAGGCGCGCCTCTACCCCGCTGTTCAGCGCAGGGTGGACGAGCTCGTCAAGGCGGTGGAGGAGGTCTGGGAAGACTCTCGAGAGGTCCGCCTCCCCGGCATGTTCCTCTCGGGTCTCACGGACCTGCTCTGGCTGAAGGAGGT
>JAKVCE010000395.1:0-1930 GCA_022447405.1 Planctomycetota bacterium
GACTCCGAGAGGATCGCCTCTGCCATCACGACGCCTAGTCCATGGAGGTCTCCGGGGAGAGTGGCGAGGAGCACCTTGACGCCCTGCTTTGTAGGCTCCAGATCGGGGGCCAACTCTCCGAGGACCTCACTCACCCGGAAGGTGGCGAAGTGCTCATGAGAGACTCGCAGCTCGCCGCTCGCCCAACGCTCCCCCAGGTCCCATAGGAAAGGCGCGATGCGCTTGTCCAAGAAGTCAACCAGCGTCGTCTCCTCCGCCATCTTGTGCATAGCCCCTTTGAGCGCCTTGGCGTCGAACCTCTCCACGAGGCTCCTCCAATACTCGAGCTCTTCGAAGGGTTGATGGGAGGCGCGCTCGACCCGTTCGCGGAGGTCTTCAGGTCGCTCCTTGAGGAGGTCTGAGGCCTTGAAGCCTTGCACCAGGAGGCGACCCACATCCATGAGGAAGTTGACCTCGCTGACTGGATAGCGGCGGTGACCGGACTCGAGCCTCACAGGCTCAGGCTTTCCGTATCGCTGCTCCCAGGAGCGAAGCCTCTCGGGGCTCAGCCCCGTCTTGGACGCGAGCTCCCCGATGGAGATGAGCTCGACGGAGGCCTCTCCGTTCTCTGATGAGTTCTTCATGCTTGGGTGTAACTATAGGCCTATTTCGGCAATCTGCCCAAGTAAATTCCTAGTCATTTGCATAGATTTTTAATAATCTATGTCGACAGGACTGAGGATGAGAGAACACCAGAGCGACCATCATGGGCCTGGGAGCGCCGCCAAGGGGCTCTCACCACGCGTACGAGCCCTGAACGACCTCCCGAAGCGGTCTGGGGCCGACTTTGTCCTCTACTGGATGACAGCCCAGCGAAGACCCGGCTGGAACCACGCTCTCGACCTCGCTGCAGAGCGGGCTCGCGCCGACAACAAGCCGCTCCTCGTCCTCGAAGGCCTGAGGCTCGACTACCCCTTCGCCAATCATCGACACCACGCCTTCATCCTCGATGGGATGCTGGCGAACGCTCGCGCCTTCCAAGGGAGCCCTGTCCACTACGCCCCCTTCGTCGAGAGAGAGCCCGGTGAGGGCAAGGGGCTCCTCCGTGCCCTCGCAAAGCAAGCCGTCTGCGTGATCACCGATGATCACCCCGGCTTCTTCTACCCCAGGATGCTCGCCGCCGCCGCCCTGCAGTGTCCTGTCGAGCTCATCTCGGTGGACTCCTGCGGACTCCTCCCCCTCCGCGCGACGGAGCGACGCTTCCAACGAGCCTACGACCTCAGGAGGTTCATCCAGCGAACGCTCGTCGAAGAGCTCTCCTCGCTCCCACGCCCGCGCCCCTCACTGCGCGACATCCCAACGTTGACTCCGAGCATCATCGACGCGCTCGACCGCCTGCGCCCATCGCAGCGTGCTGTTGAGGAAGGAGAGACCGCCTCCCTCTTACAAGGCCTGCCCATCGACCCCACTGTGACGACGACCGCAAAGGAGGGCGGACACGAGGCCGCGCGTCGCGCCCTCCTCGCGTTCCAAAGAGACGGGCTCGATCCCTACCAGGAGGAGCGCAATCATCCGGACTACGAGGGCACGAGCGGTCTCTCTCCCTACCTGCACTACGGCCACCTCTCAGCGTTCGAGGTCTTCGAAGCTGTGACCAGCCGGGAGGGATGGTCGCCGACCCAGCTCTCCGAGAGAGCGAACGGGCAGAGAGAGGGCTGGTGGGGCCTCAGCGCGAGCGCAGAGGCCTTCCTCGACCAACTCATCACCTGGAGAGAGCTCGGGCTCCAACGATCCGCAAAGCTCGGACGCCCTGAGGGCTACCTGGACCTCCCCGAGTGGGCGAGGCTGACCCTCGAAGAGCACCGAGGCGATGCTCGCCCGCACCTCTACTCCCTAGAAGACTTCGAGGCAGCGCGCACTCATGACGAGCTGTGGAACGCTGCCCAGCGCC
>JAKVCE010000395.1:1940-2494 GCA_022447405.1 Planctomycetota bacterium
TGTTCAAGAAGGGGTGATCCACAACTACCTTCGGATGCTCTGGGGCAAGAAGATCCTGCACTGGTCTGCGTCGCCCGAAGAGGCCTTTCAGATCATGAGCCACCTGAACGACAAGTACGCGCTCGACGGCCGCGACCCGAACTCCATGTCTGGGATCCTTTGGGTGCTGGGGCTACACGACAGAGCGTGGGGACCAGAGCGGCCGATCTTCGGAAAGGTCCGCTACATGACCTCAGAGAGCGCGCGACGAAAGCTGCGACTCAAGGCCTACTTGGAGCGCTGGAGCGGGGCACCGGGGCTCCCCTTGGAGTAGGGCTCCGAACACGCGAGCTAGCGCACGCCGTCTGCGATCATCCAATTGTCGAGGTCTGAGTCTGCGCCCTCGCCGCCAGCGACCCCGTCTCGCCCATAGGTGATGATCCGGTAGCCACGCACCCCGGGGCGGGGACGCTCGTAGATGTAGTCGCGCCCCCACGGATCGATCAGGGACCGACGACGGCTCAGGAAGGCGTCCCTGTTCTGATCCGTCATCACCAGGACCTCCAAGTTCGGGG
>JAKVCE010000396.1 GCA_022447405.1 Planctomycetota bacterium
TGATAGCGCGGGTGAATGACAGCATGATCCGGGACTCTGATGTTCAGCGGGAGATCCGGGTGCGCGGGGTCGAGTCCGAACAGCCCCTGCAAGTCGGTGACGAGCTTTATGATCTGGTCGTTGAAGAGCTGATCGATCAGAAGCTGCTGGCGCTGGAGGCGCGCAGCCGCGACCTGCATCGCAGCCCCGAAGCTCGCAGGCGCATGGCCCAGGCCGAGGAACAGATCCTCGGCAATGTGCTGCTCGAAACGGTGGTCAATGAGGCGACCGATCCCCAGGTCATCGAGCGGATCTATGACGAGCAGATCCGGTTGATCCCGCTGCAGGAAGAAATTCGCGCGCGCCACATTCTGCTGGAAACCCGTGAACAGGCAGAGGCTGCGCGGGCCCTGCTTGATCCCGAACGGCGTCTCGTGGAAGACCTCGACGCCGGGGTACTGCAGCACGCGATAGCCCGCGTTCAAGAGGCGGCAGGTGAGGTCGCGCTCGTTGCCGTAGATGAACAGCCGCTCGTCGTAGTAGCCGACCTCTGCGAGAGGCTCACGTCGAGCGAGCGAGGCGCAGCCGCGGAAGGTGCTCATGTAGCGCTCCGTGTTCACCGCGGCGGAGTCGCGGTACTGCTCTGGCATCCCAGGCTCCACCACCTTCGTCGAGAGCACAGCGGTCGTCTGCGGCTCCTCCATAAACCGAGCGGTCGCGCCCTCCAGCCAGCCTGGCGGCAGCACGACGTCATCGTCCAGGATCGCGATCCAGGGCGTCTCCGCCTGGGCGAAGCCCACGTTGAAGGTCTCGCAGGCCCCGTAGCGCGAGTGCGGCATCTCGACGAGGTGCACCGCGGGGAACTCCTCGCGGATCATCTCTGCCGTCCCATCTGTCGAGGCGTTGTCCACGACCACGACGCGCGCGAAGGGGCGCGTCTGCCGAAAGAGCCCCTCAAGGTTGCGCCGCACGCTCTCCAGCTTGTTCCAAGAGGAGATCACCGCGGTCGCTCCAGGGAGCCCGTCGTCCACGACCGGCGCGAGCTGATCCGCTCGACGAGCGAAGCTCGCGAGCTCACGCGCGCTCACATCGCTGAACGCCTCACAGGCCAAGACAGCGGGGTCGTCCACATTGATCGTCGCCGCCCGCCCCAAGGCCTCCGCCTTCTCCACCAGTCCGGTCGCCAGAGACTGGCTCGCGTGCGCCTCGAGGGCCTCGCGCTTGCCATCGCGCCAGCGGGTGATGTCGAAGAGGACGCCCCGCGGCGCGGGCTGATTGACGCCGTAGAGGAGGCAGCGGAACTCATGGCCCTCGGCCGCGTCGACGAGGGCGCGCAGCGTCGCGCGGTGGTCGGGGTGATGCTCAAGCGGAGAGGGCGCGTAGACGAGCGCTGGACCGTATCGAGCGATCTCCTCCGCGACGCAGGCTGCGAGCCCCTCTTCATCCTCTAGGCCGCCGTCCCGGAAGCCGAACACCGCCGGGGCGTCTAGCCCGAGACAGCTCGCAGCACGCGCCGCCTCCTCCTCCCTCGCGGTCCCCGCGCCTGAGAGGATCACGACCCGCACCTCGTCACCACGCGCGGCGTGGAGAGCGAGCATGCCCCCGCAACCCAAGACCTCGTCGTCGGGGTGCGGCGCGAGCGCCAACACGCGGCGAGGCAGGGTCTTCGGATCGACGAGCGGCGGGAACTCACTCCACACCGAGGGCGTCGCGGTCATGGCCGCAGGGCGGGACGGATCGTTCTGGGTGGGGTCCAAGGGATCACGAGGCGCGTCGCTCGTCCACCGCTGCGATCGCGGTGTACCGGCGCTCGAGTTCGCGCGCTGTGTGCGCTGCGGTCGGGAGCCAGTCGGGCAAGACGGCGCGCGCATCCTGCAAGAGGCCTCGCTCCGTCACAAGGCTGCGCAGGCACTCAGCCCAGGCGTCGAGGTCTCCCTGGGGCAGGACGCGCCCTGGATAGCGCCCGCCGTGCCCTGCGCTCGCGAGGCGCTCAGGCAGGGCCCCTGCGTCGGAGACCAAGGTCGGGAGGCCCAAGGCGAGGGCCTCATCGACCACCAAACCGTAGCTCTCAGAGGCGCGCGAGGGGAAGGCGGCGAGGTCTGCCTCCCGAGCGAAGCGCGAGAGCTCCTCGGGCGTGTAGCGCCCATGGATCCTGAGCTCCTGCCCGTCCGCGGCGCGCACGAGCTCATCATCCAACCCCTTCTCAAGCTCCTCGCCGAGCAGGATGAGCCGGACGCTCCCCTTGGGCAGCTTGGCGGCGGCGCGGACGAGGTCCAGCGCGCCCTTGATCCTCGCGCGGTTCCCGAAGTGCAGGACCGTGAGCGGGCCCTCGCGCTCCGGGGCGCTGCTGTTGGCGAGCGCCCGCGCGGTGGAGAGCTCTTCGGTGAGCGGCAGCTCCAGACCTCGCGTAGAGAGCTCCTCGCACAGCCCATGGCTGAGGACGTGGAGGCTCTGCAGGGGCAGCTCGACCTGACGCGTGAGGCTCTCTTGGAGCCAGCGACTCGGGACCAGCA
>JAKVCE010000397.1 GCA_022447405.1 Planctomycetota bacterium
GGTGTAGCTGGCTTCGATGCAGGAGGCGCCGTCGCCGCCGCCAGTGTCGCTATCACCCATGGTGTAGGAGATACCGAAGGGGCCGCTAGAGACGTCAGCTTCGATCCAGCTTTGGTCGGCAGCGTCGTCCATGGAGTAAGCCACGGAGAGGTTGATGCCGTCGCCGCTCATCACGTCGTAAGCGACGCGCGCGGTGAGCTCTTCGGCGTCGCCGATGTGGATCCAGTAGCCGAGGGCGTCCATGTTGCCGCTGGCCATGAGGCCGTGCGTACGGGCGCCGCCGCCGCCAAGAGCTGAGCGGTCCATGAAGTGCATGGAACCTTCACACTCGAGGTGGTTGCTGGTCGTGGGGGCGCGGAAGTCACCCATGGTCCAGCCGATGCCGCCCATGGTGAAGGTGACGTAAGCATCGCCGCCTTCAGAAGACTCGCCGTCGACGCTGAAGGCGTAGCCGTAACCGCCGTGATCGCCAGAGACGGCGAGGCGCTGACGGCCAACACCCCAAGCGCTGTCGCCAGCACCGGTGTCAGTGTCGTACATGGCTTCGAGGTAACCGCTCAGGGCAGGCGCCCCGTGGCCATCGAGGCTCGTGGTAAGGGAATTGAGCTCGGCGTCGAGGCCGGCCCAGTCGCTTTCAGAAGCGTTGGTGGTGCCCACTGCCACCGTCGCGGCGAGGGCTGAGAGAACAAGCTTGTTCATTTGAGGTATCACTCCAGACAGAGAGACCACAGAGAGAAAGGGTTTGGGGGATCTAAAGCGCGCGGATAATGCCGCGCCCCTGTCGCCAGGGGAAGAGGTAGCAGGGGAATTCCGTATCCTGGTTTGGATCCGGATCCTGATCCTCTGATCGCAACCACCATCGGCGCGGACCGTGATGGTGCGTCCAGGAATCCTGCTCATCACCCGGAATTGATACTCAAGTCCAGGTATATCGGGGGTTTTATACCAGAACGCAAACTCATTTGTCGCCCCGTTTGGCGCTTTTGCAGCAGCTCGATCTGCGGCCGCTGCGCCAGTTCAAGCGAGGACAGACGTCGGTAAATCATTTCTGGATAAGAACTTAGGTTGTAAATGCTCCAGTCCGTGCGAACCGAGGACGGTTCAAGCGGGCTGAACCGGAGACTCCGTCAGGGATTCATGTTGAGGGGCCAGAAAGCCGTGGAATTCCCAGCACTGCACCCGTGGGAGTCTCAGATGTGCCTGAAGGGGCCCAAAACGAGCATATCCTGGAGCCCGCAGGCCCATGAAAAGAGCTCCTCCCCTGCCGTCGAGGTGGCCTTTTCGCCCATTTTCAGTCCCCAGGGGTACTTTCTGCCCCTGTGAAGCTCCTCAGGGTTCGAAGCGGCCGCCCCGCTCCTGCTTCCGACGCCCACGCTGGCGCTTGGCCTCCATCCTGCGCTCCTGCGAAGCGCGGGTCGGCTTGGTTGCCTTCCTTGCCTTCTTGGGCTTCAGAGCCTCTCTCAGCGCCTCTCCGAGCCTCTGACGCGCATCCTCCAGGTTCCGCGCCTGCTCCCGATGACGCTGCGCCCGGATCAGGAGCTCCCCAGCGTCCGTCAGGCGGCCCTTGAGAGCGCGCAGAAGGAGCTCACGCCTCCTCTCCCCCAGGCAGGCGCTCTCCGGGACGGAGAAGCGCAGCTGCACCTGGCTGGCGGTCTTGTTCACCTTCTGACCGCCCGGCCCGCTGGAGCGCGCGAAGCTGACTTTGAGCTCCCCAGGAGGGATCACGAGGCGGGAGTTGACGCGGAGAGGTTCCATATCGCGGTGACGGAGAGACAGTATATATAGGGGGCGCCTCGAACCAGACCTGAGCGAACGCTCACGGCACCACGAAAAAGGTGCATAGCGCCGTCCAGATTGAGGCATACGCCCCTGTGTCAGGCGAGGGAGCACATGCCATGTGCGCTCTCAGCAGCCGTCACGACCGAAGACGCCCTGGGGAGCACAGCGAACCCACGCTGAAGTAGATCCGTGGGAGCCTCTCGATCACTACGAGCGTGCCCTTGGGGACCCACGCGCCGGGCTGTCCGTATGAGGGCCTCTTCGTCATTGGGGACCCGCTGATCCTCTAAGCCGGTCAGAGGGTTGATCCAACGCACCCGCGCGCGCCCGGAGCCCTGTTGGCGGTCTTCCATTCTCCGTGCGCAGCAGTGACCGCGTAGAGCGCCTCCCCGTCGCACACCTTGTACTTGAAGTAGAGGGGGCGCTGTCCTGGCGCGGCTTCCGCACTAGAGAACATGAGGAGCGCGATGAAGAAGGTGGTGAATGAGCGCTTCAGGGCAGGCGGTTCGAACGCCCTCCGGCTTCATTTGGGGTCATTTTGAGCCGTCTGTCTTCGGATCGAGATGTCCATGGTCATCTCCGTGGGTTTTGGGCGACCGACATGGTCGCCTCACCGAGCCCATAGAGAGGATGAATCTGATCGGGACAGCTGAGTCAGAAAAGCAGGCAGCGCAGACTCAACTCGCGGCCGCTTCTCCCGCGCGGCGCAGGTG
>JAKVCE010000398.1 GCA_022447405.1 Planctomycetota bacterium
AGCCGGTGCTGCTGGCTTCGAGGTAGTGGCCGCTCAAAAAATCGCTCGTGGAGCCGTCATCAGCCTGCAGCTTGATGACCTCTGCGCGCAGCTTGCGGTGCCAGCCTTCGCGCTCGCTCTTCGGCAAGAGCTCGATCACCTCAGCCGCGTAGGCGTGGCCGAAGAAGTAGAAGTAGCCGGAGTTCGCGTAGTACTTGTGGTGAGGGATCGGCTCCAGGCGAGCCATGTCCAGCCAGGTGTGGAGCCTGAAGAGCCAGTCCAAGCCCTCGCTCATCTTGTCCGGGGTCACCCAGCCGATCCCGCACTTCGCCAGCGCCCAGTTGCAGACCTGGATCCTGCACAGGCTCCCCGCGGGCTGGTTGATGTCCTCCAAGCCGTAGCCCTCTGGCCGCGCAGAGATGTCATAGGTGTAGGCGCCGTTCGGGAGGGCGCAGCGCCTGACCGCGGTCACCGCCCGCTCGAGCATCCCCTCGGGGACCGGCCAGTCGAGGTCCTCCTTGGCGTGACGCAGCGCGGGCAGGAGCAGCGCCGTCGTGAAGCTCGTCGCCCAGGTCGGCTTCTCTGTGAACGGGGGGTCGTCGTAGTAAGCCCACCCTCCCTCGAGAGTCTGACGCCGCTTGAGCTCTACGAGCAGCTTCTCAGCACGGACCCGGAAGGCCTCTTGCCAGCGCTCGCCCGCGAAGCGCGGGTCCATGGCCGCGTGGGCGATCGCGTCGAAGGAGTAGACCACTCCCCAGGTGCCGTCGACGTCCCAGTCGTCTCCACGCGGCGTGATCTCCTTCTCCAACGCCCAGCGAAGCCCGCGCTCCAAGGCCTCCCGACGCTCGGGGGTCTCCGGCGAGAGGAGCAGGGCGCGCAGCACGACGCCGTGAGCGCCCTCGCGATAGCCGTGGTAGGCGAAGTAGGCGAAGCCGTCATCCTCACCGTGGCACGGCAAGGGGAGCCCCCAAGACCCGTCCTCGTTCTGGCTGTTGACGAGCCAGGTGAGCGCGCGGTCCAAGGCCACGCGCGCCTCCTCACGGCCGAGCTCGCGGGGCTCGGGGTCCTGAGCAGGCGCGAGCGCGCCTAAACAGAGGAGCAGCGCTCCCTTCACTCGTGGTCCCCCTCGTGATCCTCTTCGTCACCGTGGTCCTCATCGTGCTCTTCGTGCTCTCCCTCGAACTCCTCCTCTGCCTGACGCATGTCGAGCTCGCTCTGGATGTGCGCGACCTCCAACGCCATGTGCGCCCCCTCCACAGCGGCCTCTGCGCTCTCGAGCGCGGCCTCAAGCTCAGCGCTCTCCATGGGGAGCTCCATCTCGCGCATGCGCTCGAGCGCGCGCTCTGCGAGTCCGAGCTCCACCTCCTGGAAGCGGACGCGCGCGCGGTGGCGGTTCAGGACGATGTCTGCCGTCTGCTTGGCGAGCTCGTCATCTCCATAGCGAGAGTAGTCGGACTCCAGCTGCGCGAGGGTCGCGCGCTGCTCGTCGAGTTGAACTCGTGAGCGCTCCACGTCGAGCTCAGCCTCACGGAGCCTGTCCGGAGCGCCGCCCTCTACAAAGACCTCGAGCGCCTTTTGCGCCTGCATGAGCTCCGCCTCTGCGCCTCTCAGGCTCGCCTCGGCCTCTCGGATAGAGGACTCCGCCTCGAGCTCGGCGATACGGAACTTGAGCTCCGCGCTGTCATCCTCGTCCCGCTCGTCCTCGTGCTCGTGCTCCTCCTCCCACTCAGAGTGCTCCTCACCCACCTCCACACCGAGGCTGACAGCGCACCCGCTGGAGAGGATGCAGGAGATGGCGATGACGGGAGAGAGCGATGTGTTGAGCTTGAACATGGTTAGCTGCGGGGTCAGGTGAGGCGTCCAGCGCAGGCTGCGCTAGCTTTCAGGCATGAGTCTACAGGCAAGGGCTCGGCTGTCTGCCCTCTGGTCGCTAGGATGTCCGCCCACGCCCCAAGAGCGGGGCCCCTCCACCCACAAACCCCACGCAGCAACAGGAATCCAGCGATGACCCACGGCGTCTTCCAGGTCCCCGAGCCCAAGAACGAACCGGTCACAGAGTTCGCCCCGAACAGCCCGGAGCGCGCCTCTCTGCAGGCCGCCCTCAAGCAGACCGCCCAGGAGCAGGTCGAGGTCCCGCTCATCATCGGCGGAGAAGAGGTCCGTACGGGAAACACCGCAGAGATGGTGATGCCCCATGACCACGGCCACGTGCTCGGCGTCTTCCACCAAGCAGGTCCCGCGGAGGTAGCGGCTGCCATCGAGTCCTCTGAAAGCGCCCGCGCCGATTGGGCAGCGCTCCCCTGGGAGGACCGCGCCGGCGTCTTCCTGCGCGCCGCAGAGCTGCTACAGACCACCTGGCGAGACCGCATCAACGCGGCCACCATGCTCAACCAGTCGAAGACCTGCCACCAGGCAGAGATCGACGCCGCCTGTGAGCTCATCGACTTCTGGCGCTTCAATGTGCGCTTCCTACAGGAGATGTACGAGAGCCAGCCGATCTCTTCGG
>JAKVCE010000399.1 GCA_022447405.1 Planctomycetota bacterium
TCGGGGCAATAGTTGTCGATAGAACGTCGCCGCGACGATCGTCGTCGCGCGCAGCAGTGCTGCGATCCTATGCGCTTCGTATGGAAACCGTAAGCCGCCTGCTCTTAGGGCCCTAAGAGACTGGATTGGGGCTAGGCGCGCGGGTGGTAGAGCTTGTGCAGGTCGCGCAGGTGCTCGGCGTCGAGGTGGGTGTAGACCTCGGTGGTGCGCACGCTCGCGTGACCGAGCATCTCCTGCACGGAGCGCAGGTCGGCCCCGGCCTGCAAGAGGTGCGTCGCGAAGGAGTGGCGCAGGGTGTGCGGCGTCACGCCCGGGGGAAGCCCAGAGACGAGGGCCCAGTGTTTGAGGCGACGCCAGGCGTCAGTCCGTGAGAGCGGGTTGCCGCTCTTTGTGAGGAAGACCTCAGTGCGGGTCACGGCGTTGGGGAGCTTCTTGCGACCGTTGTTCAGCCACTCGCTGAGGGCGTCGGCTGCGCGCTCGCCCAGGGGCACGATGCGCACCTTGTCGCCCTTGCCGTGCAGGCGCAGGACGCGCAGCTTGGGCTCGAGCTGATCCGTAGAGAGCCCGACGGCCTCGGAGACGCGCGCGCCGCAGGCGTAGAGGACCTCAAAGAGGGCGCGGTCTCGCTGCGCGATCCAGTCGTCTCCTTTGGGAGCGGCGAGGAGCTTGTCCACCGCCTCGACCGTGAGCGTGTGGGGGAGGTGACGGGCGAGGACGGGCGCGCGGAGGAGCGCGCCTGGGTCGCGCGCGAGGAGGCCCTCGGAGACGAGGTGTCGCAGGAGGGTGCGGATCGCGACGAGGTCGCGGGCGACCGTGGCCTCGGCGAGGCCGCCGTCTCTCCTGTGCGCGAGCCAGTCGACGATCATGTCTGTCTCGAGGGCGTCGTAGGTCTTCACGCCTCGTCCCGCGAGCCAGGTGAGGAAGAGGCTGAGGTCGCTCTCGTAGGCGGCGAGGGTCGAGCGGGAGAGCCCAGCCTCCACGCGCAGCGCGAGGAGGTAGTCATCCAGCCCGTCTCGGAGCGCGGGCGGGAGGGGGTCGGTCTGCGTCTCAGGCACGGGTCCTAGACTCCTCCTCTGTCTTGGGCATCGCAAGCAAGTTGCTGCGGTCCTATACTTCCGCGCGCGCGATCCCCAATTGTGGGTCGGCAGAGGACACGCTAGTGGAAGGAATGGAGACGGCAGGAGGCGCAGAGAGCGCCATGAAGAGTCGGGCGCTCGTCCGCCTCGGCTGGGTGCTCGGGCTCGTCCTCCTGGACCTCATCACCAAGTCTGTCGTCTTCGCCTGGGTCGGTGAGCTCGACGCCGCGGGCGAGCTCGTGCGGGACCACGACGGGCATCGGCGCTACCCGCTCCTCGGCACGGAGTGGTTCGCCTTCATGCTCTCTACGAACCCTGGCGCTGCCTTCGGACAGCTGGGGAACATCCCGCACCTCCTGGTCGCGCTGCGCATCGCCTGCGTCTTCCTCCTCGGGACCTGGCTCCTTGGAGTCGAGGGCGGGAGGCGCGCCTCGACCGTCGCGCTCGCGCTGGTCTTGTCGGGCGCCGCAGGGAACCTCTACGACAACCTGATGCTGGTGGACTCGGGCGCGGCCATGGCGGCTCACGTCGCGGTCTTCCTGGTCTTCGGCGCTGCGTGGTGCTTGGGCAGCACGAAGACGCGCTGGGGCGCGACCGCGGTCCTCCTTGGAGTGGCGCTCATCCTCCAACTCTCAGGCGCTGAGGGCACATACGGCGCCGTGCGGGACTTCATCGACGTCTACACGCCCCAGTGGCGTGACACCCTCCCGTGGGGGTCACACTTCCCGACCTTCAACGTCGCGGACTCCTGTATCAGCGTCGGCGCTGTGCTGCTCCTCATCACCGGCTTCGGCGAGAGAGAGAAGGACGAGGCCGAGGCGATTGCCCAGACCCCTGAAGAGGATTAGAGTCCGCTGCATGACGGACCTCTCCGTTCAGCTCGGGCCGCTTCAGCTGAGGAATCCCTTCCTCTCGGCGTCGGGCACCTTCGGCCACGGCCTCGAGATGAAGCACTTCGTCTCCCCGGAGGCGCTGGGCGGCTGGGTCTCCAAGACCGTCACCATAGAGCCGCGACCTGGCAACGCCGCTCCGAGGATCTGTGAGACGGAGGCCGGCTTCCTGAACTCCATCGGCTTGGAGAACCGCGGCGTCCAGGCATACCTCGACAACATCGTCCCGGCGCTGCGTGACTCAGGCGCCGTGATCATCACCAACGTCGGCGGCGCGTCCCCAGAGGACTTCGTCACAGCGGTCGAGCGCCTTGAGGAGGCGGACGAGGTCGACGCCTACGAGCTGAACCTCTCTTGCCCGAACGTGCAGGGGGGCAAGCTGCCTTACGGCACGGACCCTGGCATGGCGGAGGATGTGACGCGCCGCATCAAGGACGTCACCAAGAAGCCTGTCTTCTCCAAGCTCTCGCCCAACGTCTCGCGCATCGGCGACATGGCGAAGGCCGTCGAGGCTGGC
>JAKVCE010000004.1:0-10221 GCA_022447405.1 Planctomycetota bacterium
CGGGCCAGCAAGTGAGCTCGATCTCCACGCGGACGTCGCGCGGCCCCCGCCGCGCGTTTCGATGCGCGAGCCCCGCGGCCGCGGCCTCCTCTCCGAAGAGGGGCGCGAAGCGCACCTTCCCCACGACAGACAGCATCACGATGAAGCCGCCGCAAGCTCCCCAGCAGCACTTGGCCAAGGTGAAGTGGAGGGCGCCGCGCTCGCGGAGGTGTCGGACAGCGCGTCGGAGATCCCGGACGAGGACGACGTCCTTCCAGGTCATGGACTCCTCGGGCGCCTGGATCGGGGGCAAGTTGAGCCACACGACCAGCGCCGCTGAGACGAGGTATGTCGCCGCGTCGAGGAGAAACACCCCGGTGAGCCCGACGATCGAGAGCAGGATCCCACCGAGGGCAGCGCCGAAGGCGAGCATCATGCTCCAGGTCGCGGCGGAGAGGGTGTACGCGTCGTGGAAGGACTCGGGCGGGATGGTGTTGGGGACCGAGGCAGAGCGAGCCGCGTCGAAGAAGATCCCGACGCTCATCTGAGCGAAGAGCAGGCCATAGAGCAGGGGCAGCTCGTGCGCCTCGTCGACGAGGAGGAAGCCCAGGACGATCCCCGCCCGGAGGAGATCCGTCACGATCATCACGCCGCGACGAGAGAGGCGGTCGGCGATCGGTCCAGCGATGGGGCTGAAGAGCGCGGTGGGGAGGAGCCGGAGGGTGAACTCAACGGCGAAGAGCGCGCCGAGCCCTTGGCCGATCGAGGGTCCGCCGAGCTCGCCGATCAGCGCGAGGACCGCCATGCGGTTGAACCAGTCTCCAGCGCTGGAGACGACCTGCGCGAGCCAGAGCTTTCGGAACTCTGGGTTGTCTTTGAGGACGGCGAACACGGATCAGATTGTAGATGCGCGGGTGGAGCGTCCCTCCACTTCTCGCCGGTCGTCAGGGCGACTCTTCAGTCGAGGTAGCCGAGGGCTCGGAGCTTGGCCTCTACGTCGGAGGAGATCTCAGCCTCCTCGCCAGACCGGATGCGCTCGGCGATGTCGGATGCCGCCGCTTCAAAGCGCGGTCTCCAGGCCTCCACGGCGCGATCCAGGGACTGCACGTGCTCGTCAGCCTTCACAGCTGAGTCGTCGATGAGGTTCTTCTCCTCGCGCGGGTCGTCGCGGAGGTCGAAGAGCTCGTCGGATTGATCGTTTGTGTAGACGATGCGCTTGTGGGTGCCAGACCGAACCGCCAAGACGGCGCGGTCGAGGTGCGGCGCGCGCTCGTGCAGGCCCTGCTTTACGGCCGTGACGCCGAAGGGCTTCAGCAGCTCGGCGTACGCGAACTCCCGGGACTCGTTGAGGTGGTCGACGGTCTCGCAGCGCTCCGGGCGCTCGATCCCGAGCAGGCCACACAGGGTCGGGACGAGGTCAGCGTTCTGGATCAGCTCGCTCTGAGGGCCGGTGATCCCGACGGACTTCGGCCACTTGACGATCCAAGGGATGCGCAGGAGCTCGTCATAGCAGACGAACTGGTGTCCGAGGACGCCGTGGCGGCCGACGCAGTCCCCGTGGTCAGCGGTGATGACCACCATGGTCTCGTCCCAGCGCGGGGTCTTCGCGAGGTCATCGAGCAGGTCCCCGAGCAGCTCGTCCATGTAGGCGATGCAGCCGTCGTAGAGGCCGTGGAGGATGGCGAAGTCCTCCTCGCTCATGTCCACGAGCCCGACCGCGTGCGGGTTGGGCCGCTGGTTGATCGCCGCGAAGTTCTTGCTCCGGAGCTCAGGCGGGACGAAGCGCTTGCGATAGCGGTGGGGAGGGCGGTACTCCCCGTGGGTCTCCATCAGGTGCGCGTAGACGAAGCGCGGTCGGTCATCGCTCTCTTGGAAGATGTCACGCACGCGGTCGAAGCAGCTCGACGCGCCGTCGTCGTGGAGCCCTGTCATCCAGAAGGAGAGCTTGGACCTCAGGCTGGCGCGCTGATGCAGCTGCGCCTCGGCCTCCAGGTCGAGGTCGTGGTCGATCCTGCCCATGTCCGCGGGGCCGTCGTCAGCGCTCGCCTCTGGCTCGGAGGAGCCGGGACGCAGCGCAGAGAGCGCGCGGCGCCAGGTCGGCGGCGGCGGCTCGAAGTTCTCCTCAAAGCCGCGCTCCATGCCGCTGAACTCGGACACGTAGGGGACGTCTCCCATGACCTTGGCTGTGCGGTAGCCCTCACGCGCCAAGAGCTCCGGCAGGCTGTCGTAGGACTCGCCCAGCCGGTCCCCGTCGATCACGAGGCGGTGGGTCGAGGTGTAGGTGCCGGTGAAGAGGCTCGCGGTGCTCGGCAGGGTCCAGGTCGCCGCGGAGATGCACTGGTCGTAGAGGGCGAGCCCGCTAGCCAAGCGCTCGAGGTTGGGCGTGGTGGGTCGGTCGTAGCCGTAGACCGAGAAGTTCTCAGCGCGCGCGGCGTCGAGCACGATGAACAGGATGTCAGGTCGTTGGGGAGGCATGGAGGGCGGGCCGGCGCGCGCCAGTATCCCGAGCGGGCACGCCCAGAAGCAAGCACAGCACGGCGCGGATCCAGCCGCCTACAATCTCCCCATGGATCTCCAAGTCACCTTGGAGGAGCACCCGCTCCTCGACGCCGCCTGCTTCGCCGTCAGCCTCGAGGCCCCGCTCTCGGAGGTCCCCAGCCCAGACTGGCTCCTCGCGCTGCTCTCGCTCGAAGCAGAGGCTCCCCTTGAGCGCAGCGAGGAGGTGCGGGCGGCGACCCGGGACCTCCTCCGGCACGGCGGCTACAAGCCCACCGGGCGCGGCAAGCCCGCGAGCGAATACCTCGTGCGTGCAGTGGGTGAGGGGAAGCTGGGTTCCATCAACCTCGTCGTCGACGCCTGCAACGTCGCCAGCTTGCACTCAGGCGTGCCCATCAGCATCGTCGACACGGACCTCGCGACGGCGCCCCTCGGGATCGGGATCGCCTCCGAGGGGACGCGCTACGTCTTCAACGCTGGCGGGCAGGAGATCGACGCCTCGGGCCTCCTCTGCCTCTCTGACGCTGACGGTCCGTGCGCCAACGCGGTGAAGGACGCGCAGCGCACGAAGACCCACCCGGGGACGACGAACGCCTTGGTCGTCGTGTGGGGTTCGGTGGCTCACGAGGGGAGAGCAGCGCAGACGGCCGCTTGGTATCGGGAGCTCCTTGAGCGCGCGGGCGTCCAGACGGCCGACGTCGCTACGAAGTGAAGACGACCGTGTAGCCGTTCGAGAGGTTGAAGCCGCCGCCGCAGGCGGTGACCGGATTGTTCCGGTACCAGACCTGGAAGTGGCGCGTCGTGCCCGCGCTCCAAGGCGCGCTCGGGAAGGGGGAGGACCACTGCGCATCTCCGGCGATGTCACCGAAGCGCACCCCGAGGCGAACGACCGCGCCGCCGGCGCAGCGCAGGCCGTCCCCGAAGGCGAGACCTTGACCGGACTGGATCTTGTTGACGCCCGTGTAGAGCAAGGCCGGCTGACCTGTGGGGAGTCCTATCGCGCGGAAGCTGAGGCTGTCAGTCGAGGCGCTCAAAGAGCCCACCGCTCGGAGGTGTGCGCTGCTCCCGTCGCTGTTGGCGCAGCCGTGGTCCTGCGGCCCCGCGTTCCCGCAGGGACACGGCGCGCCGGTGCCGTCGCCAGCGCAGAAGACCTCTCCCAGCTGGATCGAGTCTGAGTAGAGCGTCAGGGAGCCGCGGTCATTGCTGCCGCCGAGGTCCCCAAAGGGCGCGCTGGCGACCCACTGCGGGGCGCCCGCCGTGCTCACGCCTGACAGGGAGGCGACCGCGTACCCGAAGCGCGCGTTGGGCTCTGCGCCCTGCTGCTGGAAGCCGAGGAGCGCGGCGTCGAGCCCTGAGAAGAGCAAGACCGCTCCGCCGATGGGGGCGTCCGGCGCTCCCACGAGCAGATCACAGACCCCGTCAGAGTTGATGTCGCCCAAGGCGGAGAGGCTCGCGCCCAATGACGTCCCTGGTCCACCGTCGATTCCGAGGAAGAGGCCGCCGGTCGCGCCAGAGCGCAGCTCAACGCGTCCGCAGTCGATGCCCGTTTGACAGGAGATGGAGCCGGGCGCACCGACAGCGAAGTCTGCGCGACCGTCGGCGTCGCGGTCGCCGATGGCGCAGAGCGCCGTCCCGTAGCGCTCGTCGGCGTTGGCCCCGAACCAGGCCCCGAGGAAGCTCCCGTCCGCTCCAGAGAAGAGGCGCGCAGAGCCAGCGGCGGCCTGGCCAGCGACGGCCTCGTCAGGGCTGCCGACGAGGAGGTCGGAGACGCCGTCCTGGTTCGCGTCGCCGATGGAGCAGAGCGAGGAGCCAAACTTGTCTCCTGGGTTCGCGCCAGGGATGACGAGGAGGAGGCTGCCGCTGCCAGTGGAGTAGGCGTACACGGCGCCGGAGTCTGGGCCGTTGGGGTCCTCGTTGGGCGCGCCGATCCAGAGGTCCTGCCGCCCGTCACCGTCGAGGTCACCAGCGCTGGCGACCGAGAAGCCGAAGACGCCGAAGGGGGTGGATCCCTCCCAGGAGTGGAGGACGCTGCCGTCGCTGCCAGAGACAACGAATGCGCCGCCCGCCTGGTTGCCGCCTATAGAGCGTGTCGGGGTGCCGTACGCGAAGTCTCCGACTCCGTCAGCGTTCACGTCGCCGAGCGCGGCGACCGCGCGACCGGCGCGGTCTCCAGCGAGCGCTCCGTCCACGCTGAAGAGGGCCTCGCCCGTCCTCCCCGAGCGGACCATCACCCTGCCGGTGTCCGGTCCGGCGCCGTCCACGCCTGGCGCGCCGACGAGGAGATCGACGATCCCGTCCGCGTCCCAGTCGCCAGCGGCGGCGAGGGAGTAGCCGAGGCTGTCGCCAGCGCTGTCACCGTAGACAGTCCAAGCCTGGCCTTGCGCGAGGGCAGGGCTAGCGAGGAGCAGGGTGAGGAGGGGTCTCATGAGGTGAATCCAGGGTGCAGCGACCCATAGTTTATCGCGGCTCGGCGATCTTGGATCCCGGGCTGGGGTGGAAGGGCTGAAGTCGTAGGATCCTCGCTGTGCGTATCGCCCTCATTTGGTTCAGCGTCGCCGTCCTCCTCTTCGTCTTGGAGGTGGTGAGCGGGTCGGCTCCTATCAGCGGAGCGCCGGTGCTGGCGCTCTCCCTCGCGAGCTACACCCGCGTCAAGCTGCGGACGAGCCCGCTCCGTAGGCACGTCTTCGGCGGCCTCGCGGGTCTGCAGCTCGTGCTCCCAGGCCTGCTCTACGCGGCCGCGCTCTTCGCGCTGCTCCTAGGGCAGACGGAGAACGCGAGCTCCGGCGCGGCCTTCCTCGGAGGCGCCGCTGCCGCCGCGGTCGCGGTGCTCTGCATGGGGGTCATGCTCAGCAAACCTCCGGAGGGCGGCGACCTGGTGCGCTACGTGTGCTCGCGCTGCGGGCTGGGTTCCGACCGCGGCCCAGGCCGCGAGCCCTGCGTGCACTGCGGGCTCTTCACCCGCATCGAGTGGGAGGGCGCGCTCCCAGAGCCCTCGGCGATAGACGCGCCGCTCACCCGCCTGTGGTGCCCGGCTTGTGGCAAGGAGCGGGGCGCCCCGCGCGGCACGAGCGCGTGCGAGGCTTGCGGGCAGGGACTTCACATCGAGTTCAACGATCACGCCACAGGCGCGCGGGCCTCTGGCGACGGTCGCGGCCTCGAGGCTCGCTGAGCTCAGGCGCTCGTCTCGAGGAGCGCCGTCGCGGTCTCAGAGAGCGCTGCGTCGACGGTCGAGTTCACCGCTTCAAGCCCGGCCTCATACTCGGCGAGCTGCTCAGGTGTGTACGCGCTGCGGTCGAAGCCGTTCGCGTGGCGGAAGGCCTTCAAGAAGTGGTTGCGGTCCCGGTCGAGGGCGTCAGAGCGCTCGACCCACGCGCGCGTTGTGGCGCGGATCTCGTCGAGCGTCGCCTGCTGCATCTCGCCGGGCCAGAGCTCCTCGAAGATCCCCTGCGCCTTCTCGCTGAGGTCGAGGTTGGCGACGGGCCCCTCGCCGAGGCCGCAGTTGCTCTTGCCCTCGAAGACGGAGCTCAGCCCCTGGCTGTTGCGCGAGCGATAGACCGCCTCCACTAAGAAGGCGCGGGCGAGGTCGAGGCGGTCAGCGCTCATGGCGCGGCAGCCCTTAGCAGTGCGCGTCGTACGCGTCGGTCAGGTTCTTCGCGACCATCGCGGGGTCTTTCCCCTCGATGTCTTGGCGCTGGACCATGTGGACGAGGGCGCCGTCCTTCATGAGCGCGATCTGCGGAGAGCTCGGGCGGTAGGGCGCGAAGTGCTCGCGCGCCTTGGCGGTGGCGTCCGCCTCCATCCCTGCGAAGACCGTGACGAAGCGGTCGGGCTTCTTCTCGTTCATCATCGAGAGGCGCAGGCCGGGGCGCGCGCCGGCGGCGGCGCAGCCGCAGACCGAGTTGACGAAGACGAGGGTGGTGCCGGACTCGGCGATAGCCGTGTCGACGTCACCGGGGGTCATGAGCTCTTGGACGCCGAGGGCGGTGAGCTCATCGCGGAAAGGTTGGACGAGTTGCGGGTCGTACATGTCGGTTCGTTCTGGGGTTTGGGTCTTTGAGACGGCGCAGATTCTAACGCGGAGGGGAGGTTTCGTCCCCTGAACGGCGCATCTCCCCGAGACGACGGTCGTAGGCGCGGCCCAGCTCGTTGCGGTCGAGGATGCAGAGCACGCGGCCCTCCCCCTCGGAGTCCACGACGGGCAGGGCGTTGATGTGGTGGGTGGTCATCCGGGTCAGGACCGTGTGGAGGTCCTCCTCCATGGTCGCTGAGACGACGCTGTCGACCATAAAGTCCCTCGCGATGACGACGTCCTGCGCCTCGTCCTCGAGGTAGATCCTGCGGAGGTCTGTGAGGGAGAAGATGCCGACCAGGCGCTCGTCGGCGTTCACTACGGGGAAGTAAGACTCCTTTGAGTCGGCGACTGTCCGCAAGACCTTGCGCAGGGTCGTCGTCTCGCGGATCAGGTGGGGCTTGTGCGCCTCAGCGATGACGTCAGAGACCTTGAGGCTCTCGAGGATGTCCACGACGAAGTCGCCGGCGTGGGCCGGCGAGTCCACCGGCGCCGGCACCTGCGCCTCGTACATCGACCAGCGCTGTGAGAGCAGGGTGTGGATCACGGCGACCAACATCAGCGGCGCGAGGAGGCTGTAGGAGCCGGTCATCTCGGAGACCATGATCACCGAGGTGATCGGGACCTTGGCGACGCCCGCGAAGAAGCCGCCCATGCCGACGAGGGCGAAGGCCGCAGGGTTGATGTCGAGTCCAGGGAAGAGTGAGGCTGCGCCTTGGCCCACGGCCGCGCCGAGGAGCGCGCCGATGGCGAGCGCAGGAGCGAACACCCCGCCCGAGCCGCCCGAGGAGATCGTGGCTGAGGTGGCGACGATCTTCGCGGCGAGGAGCAGCAGGAGGACCGGGATCGTGAGGCCGCCTGAGATCGCCGTCTCCATCAGCCCATACCCGCCGAAGAGGACGCCGCTCTCGCCGGTGAACAGAGAGAGGCCCAGAGCGATCGCGCCGACGGCGAGGCCGCCGAGCATCGGGCGCAAGAACTTGGGGACTCCGCCGGAGCGTTGGTTCAGCGCGTGCACCCCATAAAAGACCTTGGTGTAGGCCCACCCGACGAGGGTGCAGGCGATGCCGAGGATGAGGTAGATCGCGAGCTCGCGCGGGTCCGAGAAGGAGAGGCTTGAGAGGAGCTCCGGGGAGAGCTCGACCGCGCGGTGGTCTCCAGAGATCGTCGTGTAGGTCGCGTAGGCGAAGATCGAGCTGATGATGCAGGGGATCAGCGCGTCCGCCTCGAGGTCGGACTTCTTGTAGAGCACCTCGGGCATGAAGAGCGCCCCGCCCAGGGGCGAGCAGAACATCGCGCCGACGCCGGCGCTGCCGCCAGAGAGGAGGAGCAGCCTGCGGTCGCGGACGGGGAGCTTCAGCGCGCGCGCGATCGAGGAGCCGATCCCGGCGCCGACCTGCGCGACGGGGCCCTCCTGTCCGGCGCTGCCGCCGCTCCCGATCGTGATGGAGCTCGCCAGCGCCTTGATGAAGATGACGCGCTGGCGCACCTCACCCTTCAGGCGGTGGTAGGCGTGGATGACGGAGTCCGTGCCGTGCCCCTCCGCCTCAGGGGCGAGGCGCTGCACGAGGAGGCCGACGACGAGCCCGCCCGCCGCGGGGATCAGGAGGAAGAGCCACCAGTCGGGGCCCGCGTCTCTGATGCCCTCCGTCGTGACGCCGGTCGGCGCGTGGAAGAGCTCCTCGGTGCAGACCTCGATCAGCCAACGGAAGGCGACCGCCGCGACGCCTCCGCAGACGCCGACGATGGCGGCGAGCAACACCCAGCGCGAGGTCGGTCCGAAGAGGGCCTGACCGAAGGCGCGGCGCGTGGTGTGGAGTGCTTGTTTCGTGGGACTCATGTACAGGCTCGGAACCGCGAAGGGTATGCGCTCTGGCCTCCTCGACGCAGGAATAACCCCACGCAAATCGACTCAGCTCAGTTGAGCCGCTGTTCCGTGGGCTTGCTGGTATAAAGGGGTGATGAGGCCTGTCTCAACACAGTCTCCTGTTGGGCCGCAGTCCGGACACGGACGGGCGCGCAGAGACCCCGCATACCACTTGCTCAACCGAGCGACTTGGGGTTTTGCGCGGCCTGATCTGGTGGAGCTAAACCAGCGGGGGTACGCGGGGTGGCTGAACTGGCAGCTTCAGCCTGAGCTGATCGATGACTCGATCTGTGACTCGATGCTGTCGCAGTATCCGACGCTCAGCCTCACGGCGTATGAGATCGCGCAGGGCTACTTCGGCACGGGCGGGGGTCCGCTCGGGACACACTGGGGGATGGCGCAGGAGCTGCGAAACGCTCGACTCACGCGCGCGATTCACTCTAAGCGACAGCTCTTTGAGCGCGTCATCGAGTTCTGGACAGACCACTTCAACGCGACGCAAGACCTCGGCTCGTGGCAGCGGGCGTTTCGGACGGTCGCGGACAGAGAGGTCTTCAGGCAGCACGCGCTCGGCAACTTCCGCGACCTCCTGATGGCGAACGCGAAGAGCGCGGAGATGCTGCGCTACTTGGACAACGTCTCCAACGTCGCAGGCGCACCGAATGAGAACTACGCGCGGGAGGTCCTAGAGCTGCACACGCTCGGCGTGGACGGCGGATACAACGAGAACGACGTGCGAGAGCTCGCGCGCTGCTTCACAGGATGGAGCATCCACTCCACGACCACGGAGACCATCTGGGGTGACTTCCGCTTCAAGCAGTGGGATCACGACCCCGGCTCAAAGCAAGTCTTGGGGATGACGATCCCGGGCGGCGGAGTCGAGGAGGCGGAGAGCGTCATAGACTTCATCGCTGTGCACCCTTCGACGGCCCGCTTCTTGGCTGAGAAGATGTTCAGGTTCTTCCTCCGCTACGAGCCCACGACGGAGATGGTCGACGAGGGCGCGGCGGCCTTCCTGTCGAACAACGGTGAGATCAAAGACCTCCTGCTGGTGGTCTTGGATGAGAAGTGGGTCGGGCGCGTGGACCCGCTCGGTGACCCGAAGCTGAAGCGCCCGATGCACCTCGCGCTCTCCTTGGTGCGCTCGCTCGGAGACGCGACCAGGTTGCTGGACCCCGTAGGGATCGACACCACTTTGGTCTCGTTGGGACATCGCTCCTACAACTGGCCAGACCCTGACGGCTATCCGGACGCGCTGGACACATGGGGTGCG
Organism: Planctomycetota bacterium; assembly: GCA_022447405.1. GTDB lineage: Bacteria > Planctomycetota > UBA1135 > UBA1135 > JAKVCE01. Next base: position 9,685 of record JAKVCE010000004.1, read on the forward strand.
AACGTTCTGCCGCGTTGGAACCTCGCTCACGACATCTGCCAGAACACGATGAACGGCCTCGACACTCCGAGCTGGATGATCGGTCAGCTGCTCGGTTGGCCTAGCGATGATCAGCTCGCAGACGCCATCAATCGACACCTCTTCAACGGCTACATGTCGCGCAAGGACCTCCAGGCCTTGAGGGCTTACATCAGCGGCTCTCCCCTGCGGAGCATGTCGCTCCGCGCGGAGGCTTACGCGATGGCCGCCTGCAGCCCCTCCTTCCAATTCGCATAGAGGCCTACCGAGTGATGAGCAGAGACAAGAGAGAAGACAGCTGCTGCGATGAGTACGTGGCGCTCTCTCGTAGAGGCTTCCTCGGAGTCACCGCCACCGCGGCCGGCGCGATGAGCGTCGCTCCCTCACTCGTCTTGGGGGGCGAGTCCAGCAGAGGTGGTAGCGGTCGCGACGTGCTGGTCGTTGTCTACGCTCGCGGCGGGATGGACGGATTGACCGCGGTCGTCCCTTACGGGGACCCCGCGCTGTATTCGGCGCGTC
>JAKVCE010000004.1:10231-30434 GCA_022447405.1 Planctomycetota bacterium
TGCTACCGATTCCATGGATCAAAATACATCTCGGGCATATTATTATTGCCGCAAAAACAAGTTGGCGCCTTACATTTTTTCCAATTCGCGTCGTTGCGGTGATTCTGGTTGTTCGGGACAATCCTCGCGGTCCCTCAGCCGGGGCAGACAGACGGCGCTATTGATCTCGACGGGTTCTTCGGCCTGCCTCAGTCACTCGCTCCGCTCTTGGCGCCTTACAGCGCGGGCGATCTGCTCTTTGTTCACGCGACAGGTTCACCGGACCCCACGCTCAGCCACTTCTCGGCTCAGTACTACATGGAGTCTGCGACCCCCAACATGGGTCACTCGGGCGTGAACACCGGCTGGATCGGGAGACATCTCTCTGCGGTGAGTCCGCTCGGCAGCGGGCTCTTCCGTGGCGTGGGCTGGTCTCCGATGGTGGCCCTCGGGCTCGTCGGCTCGGGCGGCGTGCTCTCTATCGAGGACCCGAGCGACTTCGTCTTTCCCGGGGACGCCTCGACGGAGTCACTCCGGAGACAGCTCTATCTCGACATGTACCAGGAGACCGTCGAGCCGCTTAAGGGCGCCGCGGCCTCCTCGCTCCCGACGGTCGACCTGTTGGCCTCGGTGGACTTCGCTAACTACAGCCCAGGCAATGGCGCGAGCTATCCAGCGGGCTCCTTCGGGGAGCAGCTGGCCTACACGGCAGCGGCCATCAAGGCAGACATCGGCTTAGAGGTCGCGCACATCGACACCCAGAGCTGGGACCACCACGCCGACATGGGTCCCTTGAGCGGGATCTTGGCTACCAAGCTCGATGACCTGGCCCTCGGCCTTGAGGCCTTCTGGAAGGACCTCGGCAGCGACCTGGACCGGGTGACGCTCGTCGTCATGACAGAGTTCGGTCGCAGGGTTGAGGAGAACGACAGCGGCGGCACCGACCACGGAAACGGCGGCTGCATGTTCGTCATGGGAGGCCACGTCGCGGGCGGTCAGGTGATCACCCAATGGCCCGGCCTAGACCCTGCGAGCCTCGGCAACGGAAATGTGCCTGTGACGATCGACTACCGGGACGTCCTCGCGGAGATCTTGGAGGAGCGGCTCGGCAACCCCTCAGCGCAGGACGTCTTCCTCGGATATCAGCCGACCACCCAGGGTGTGATCGCCTGAGCCTCAGGACTCGTCACTGACCTCGTCGTGGGGCCAGAGGTGCTCGCGACGGGTGGTCATCTCTTGCAGCACGTGGTCGAGCACGTCCTTCTCATCGAGCGCGGCGATCGCGTCTACGTTGAGCTGGCAGACCGCGCACACCGGACGCCTGCCGCGGTAGCTCATGATGTCGACATCAGTGAGGCTCACGTCCTCGAGGCCGAAGAGCTCGATGTCAAAGGGCTCACCGTCTTCGTCGAAGCCGAAGAAGTGCTTCACCTCTTTGGCGGTGCGGCGGCAGAGGTAGCAGCGGTCCTCTCCGCCAGCGCGGTCGAGGGCGGCGAAGTACTCCTGGAACTTGTCGTCTAGTGCCATGCGTGTGCTCCTTGGAGGCCAGAGGATACGGCTTAGGAGCGGACTTCGCGCCCAGCGACCTCGGCCTCGAGGGGGGCGCGCGCGTCCGCGGTCGTCCTGTAGATGATCACGTGGGTCTCACCGCTGAAGGCGCGGTCGAGGACCCCGACCTCCTCCGTGAGGGCGTCGAGGTCGAGCTTTGTCTCCGGGTGAAGGACACCAGCCACCCCCCGGCCGTCGGCGGTCCGCGCGGCGGCGCGGATGAGGTCTCCGGAGTGGCGACCTATCTCCGTGAGCTCCGTGCCGAGGAGGTCTGCGGCTCGCCCGGCCATGTGCTCGAGGATGAAGTCCGTGCGGGCGTCGTCGAGGAGCGCGGGGAGGTCCGGGAGGACCTGCTCGCGGAAGACGCGCTCGCCGCGGCCGGCCGCGATGAGGCTCAGGTTGGGCTGCACGTAGCGCCCGTGGAAGGCGACGAAGCGGTCAGAGAGGTGATAGGTGCCGCGGCGGGAGCGCAGCGGGTCCGGGTCCGTGATGGGGATCTGCCGCTCGACGATGCCGAGGTCGCGGAGGACGGTGAGGTAGCGGTTGGCCGTTGTGCCCTCGACGCCGATGGCGAGGGCGATGTCACCGAGCTTGCGCTCACCCCGCGCGATGGCGGAGAGGATGGAGTTGTAGGTGGCAGGGTTCGAGAGCTCGTTCTTCAGGAGGAACTGCACCTCGTCGTGGAGGTAGCCCTCTGGCCGCAGGGCCTCGGCTGTGACGTTCTCTTCGAGGGAGAGGTCCGTGCGGAAGCGCGTCAGGTAGGCGGGCATCCCGCCGAGGATTGCGTAGGCCGTGAGGGCGTCCTCGAAGTCCCAGGCGTCGAAGAAGCCGAGGGCGTCGGTGGGGGAGAGCGGCTGGAGCCTGCGCTGCGCGGTGCGGCGACCGAAGAGCGGTGAGCGCTCGGCGAGGACCTCCTCCTCCATGAAGGAGACCTGGCTGCCGCAGAGGACGAGCATCAGCTGGGAGCGCTTGCCCTTGGAGTCCCAGAAGCGCTGGAGGATCGAGGGCAGCCCCTTGTTCGCCTCGCAGAGGTAGGGGAACTCGTCGAGGACCAAGACCAGGCGCTCGGTCTCGGCGCGGCTCGCGGCGTAGAGGAGGGCCGCGTCCCAGTCGGGGAACTCGACGCTGGCGACGAGCTCGTCCTTGAGACCGTCGGCCAGCGCGTCGCGGAAGGCGCGCAGGTTGTCCTTCTCGCGGACCTGCGCTGCCTGGAAGCAGACGGCGCGGCGCCCCTCGCAGAAGCGCTGCAAGAGCTCCGTCTTCCCGACCCTGCGGCGCCCGTAGAGGACGAAGAGCTCTGGCCTGCCGCTGGCGTAGAGCTCGTCGAGGAATGCCTGCTCTTGATCGCGTCCTAGGAACATGGCTGCAATATACGCACGCGTATAATACGAGCAAGTATCCTCTTTGAACTCGACGAGCGGCGTCGATAAGTCCTTTCCCTGTATTAACTTACAAAATTGTCCAATACGAGCTAAGCGAGGCTGCTTGGGCCGCTCTTGCCCCTCCAGGCTTCGCTGCGGACGATGATCACATGCAGGAGGCGAGCCTCATCCAGCGAGGGATCAGCAAGGTCTCAGGCGCAGAGCCTCGCGAGGCCGGAGCCCTGCTCTGGGGCTTCGCGTGGTTCTTCTTTCTCCTGCTCTCCTACTTCATCCTGCGCCCGATCCGCGAGACCCTCGGCGTGGAGCGTGGGATCAGCGGCCTCAAGTGGCTCTTCACCGCGACCTTCGTCGTGATGCTCGTCGCGGTCCCCTTGTACTCAGGTCTGGTCGGGAGGATGGGCAGGCGCCGCCTCGTGCCCTTCGTCTACCTCTTCTTCATCTTCAACCTCCTCCTCTTCTGGGGGGCCTTGAGCGCAGGCGGCGCTCTGAGGGCGTTCGCTGCCGACGCGTACTTCGTCTGGTTGAGCGTCTTCAACCTCTTCGCAGTCTCCATCTTCTGGAGCTTTCAAGCAGACCTCTTCAGCAGTGAGCAGGCGAAGAGGCTCTTCGGCTTCCTCGCAGCTGGCGGCACCCTCGGGGCGATCTGTGGCTCCATCGTCGCTGCCGAGCTCGCGCCCGTCATAGGGACGACGAACCTGATCCTCATTCCGGCGGTGTTTCTGGGCCTCTCGCTCCTCTGCATGCGGCGCCTGGACACGCACGGCCAGGCCCTTCGTGGCGAGCCAGAGGCCTCATCATCCGAGGGCACGGGCGGCGGGCTCCTCGACGGTTTCTTCGCGACTTTTCGCTCTCCCTACCTCCTGGCGATCGCCGCGTACATGCTCTGCAACGCGCTCCTGGGCACGACCGTCTACTTCCAGCAGATGGAGATCGTGAAGGAGACGATCCAAGCAGAGGCAGAGCGCCTCGCCTTCTTCGCCCGCCTGAACCTCTGGGTGCAGTGCGCGACGGTCGTGATCCAGGTGCTCGTGACGGCCCGGCTCTTGAAGGCCGTCGGCGTCGCGGCCGCGCTCTGCATCCTGCCTTGTCTCTACGCCGTCGGCGTAGGCGCGCTGGGGATGGTCCCGACCCTCACGGTCCTCGCCATCGTGGACGTCGTCCGGCGCTCAGCTACTTATGCGATCTCTGGGCCCTCGAGGGAGGTGCTCTTCACCTCCGTGACTCGCTCAGAGAAGTACAAGGCCAAGAGCTTCATCGACACGGCGGTGTTCCGCGGAGGGGACGCTCTCGCAGGTCACGCCTTCAACGCGCTCCGCGGCGCAGGCATTGGCCTCGTCACCGTGATGGTCCCCGTCGCCGCTCTGTGGGCATGGATCGGCCACAAGGCCGGTCGCATGCACCAGGCAGAGGCGAGGGGAGAGGGGAAGGCCTGAGGCCTCCCGCCTGGCTCAATCAGTCGTTGGCCGGCGTCTCGGCGGTCTCTTCGCTGCACTCACCGCAGCAGGCGGCTTCGTCGCTGCAGTCGCCGCAGAGGCTGGAGATGCAGTCGCAGGAGGCGAGGAAGAGGCTGGCGATAAGGGCGAGGGGGATCAGCTTGATCATTTGATGGCTCCGTTGAGTTCGGGGTCGAGGCTCCATTGTCGACCACGAGGCTGATTTCAGCAATGTCCAACTCGGTCAAGCAGCCTAGATGCGGGGTAGTTTTCTGTAAGGGATGCCCTCAACGTCCCGGGAGAAGGAGGACCAGAGATGGTCAGACAGCGCCTGGGGGCTCTGCGGAGGCAAGCCGCGGAGCCCCGTTAGGCCTCTCAGCTGTGGGTGAGCTCGCGGTCGAGCAGGCCAGCTGAGAGCAGCGCGGCCTCTAGGAGCTGCTCGCTCTCTGGCTCCAGCGGGGCGAGGGGCGCGCGCACATCAGGCGTCGTCCCCCAGATGCGCGAGAGCGCCCACTTCACGGGGACAGGGCTCGACTCACAGAACAGCGCCTCAGCGATCGGGGCGATCCGCGCGGCGAGGGTGTTGGCGCGCTCCTGGTCTCGCTCTGGCCCGCCGACGCGGAAGAGGTCGCTGAGATCCTCAGGCAGCAGGTTGGCGGTGACGGTGATCGAGCCGCGCGCGCCGAGGGCGACGTAGTCCGCGAGCAAGGAGTCCTCGCCGCAGAAGAGGTCGAGAGCGCCGAGGGCGAGGTGACGTCGCGCGCGCTCGAGGCCCGGCGCCGCCTCCTTCACAGCGACGATGGTCTCGTGAGTTCGAGCGAGGTCTGCGGCGAGGTCCGGGTCGAGGTCGCAGCCCGTGCGGCCCGGGTTGTTGTAGAGGAAGATCGGGAGCTTGGTCGCGGCGGCGACCTCGCCGTAGTGGAGGCGCAGGCCGTTTGGTGAGGGCTTGTTGTAGTAGGGCGTGACGACGAGGAGCGCGTCGACCCCGACCTCCTCCGCGTAGCCCGCGAGCTGGACGGTCTCCGCGGTGCTGTTCGTGCCGACACCGGCGATGACGGGCAGGCGACCAGCGGCGTGCTCTGCCGCGAAGCGCATGACCCTGCGCTGCTCAAACTCTGAGAGCGTGACCGACTCACCTGTTGTCCCGCAGACGAGCAGACCATCGGTCCCCACGTCGACGTGGTGGTCCATGAGGGCCGCGAGCTGTCGCAGGTCGATCTTGCCGTCGCAATAGAAGGTGGGCAGGGCGACGAAGCTCCCGTGGAAGGGGGAGTGCGAGCTCACGCCTTGGCCTCCTCGATCGCCGCCTTCATCTCACGCACGGCGGCGTCGACGCCCACGGTGAGGGCGCGGGCTACGATCGCGTAGCCGATGTTGAGCTCTTGCACGTGAGGCAAGCGGGCGACCGCGGCCACGTTCTCCAAGGTCAGGCCGTGCCCCGCGTTCACCCCGAGCCCGAGGGCGTGAGCGCGCTCGCAGGCTGTGTGCAGCCGCTCGAGCTCTCGCTCGGTCTCCTCTGGCGAGGCGTTCGCATAGGTGCCCGTGTGCAGCTCGACGAAGGCGCAGCCTGCTTCGGCGGAGGCCTCGAGGGCGCCCTCGTCCGGATCGACGAAGGCGCTCACGACGCCGCCGCGCGCGCTGAGGGCTGCGCTCACCTCGCGGACGCGCTCGAGCTCGGCGCGGACGTTCAGGCCGCCCTCGGTCGTCAGCTCTTCCCGACTCTCGGGGACGAGGCAGAAGAGCTCAGCGCCAGACTCGAGGGCGATCCCGACCATCTCAGGGGTGAGGGCGAGCTCCAAGTTGAGCGGCGTCGTGACCGCCTCCCGGAGCCTGCGCACGTCCTCGTCCTGGATGTGCCGGCGGTCAAAGCGCAAGTGACAGGTGATGCCGTCTGCGCCCGCGGCCTCGCAGGCGAGCGCCCAGCTGACCGGATCGGGGAAGGCCTCGCGCCTGGCCTGACGAACCGTCGCGACGTGATCAACGTTGATGTGTAAGCGGACGGGGGACACTCCCGGATCCTAAGGATCGCGAGAGGGCGATCAAAAGAAGTCTCAAACTCTGGTGGGCTCACCAGGCGTATCCGTTCGAGCCGCCGGGCTCGTCTGGCTCAGCGCTGTCGAACCAGGCGTCCATCAGCTCGAACCAGTTCTCCACCTCGCCGTTCCCGGGGGTCGCCCCGTCGCTGCACCAGGCGTACTTCCCATAGCCGTCCTCATCCCCTTCGAGCTCCAGCGCGTTGTACCAGCCCATGCGGCTCCAGTAGGTCTTCCCGCGGCGTGTCTTCGTGTCTCCTTCGGGGAAGATGAGGTAGAGGCCGTGCTCCCCCTCGCTGAAGCCTTTGTAGTGCTTCAGGCCGAAGGAGCTTGAGACGACCGCCTCCGCGCTCTCTGCCGCGGTCTTCGCGAGCCCGCGGGCCTCCTCGCTGAAGCTCTTGTCCTTGGCGAGGCGCTGACAGAGGTGCGTGAGGTCGACGTGGGGCATGTCGCGGTTCGCGTTCCGCTCGGGCCAGACGTAGACGAAGGTCGACGCCTCGAGCCCGGAGCCGCGCAGGCGCAGGAGCTCCTCCTTGGCCTCGTCCTTCCACAGCTGGGTGGCGAGGAGGTCGAGGTCGCGCTTGGCCGCCGAGACCGCGTGGAGGTCGAAGGAGCCCCAAGTCTGCAGGTCCCGCTCCAAGCCCTCCTCGTCGGAGCGGCCGCCCGTGATCTGATCCTTGAGCTCCTCGACGAGCTTGTCGCCGAAGGCCGCTGCGGTGAGTCCCTCTTTTCCCTTGGGCCGCTTCTTCAAGCTCGCGCAGATCTCCTCGTAGGGCCACGAGGAGGAGAGCGGGGCTGAGGCGACGAGGTAGTCCGCGCCGAAGGAGCCCTCCCTGCGCCGCCACTGGTAGGCGTTCTCGACGCCCGCCATCAAGCAGGCGTCGAAGCCGAGGAGATCTACAGAGTCTTCCTCACCCAAGACATCGGTGAGCTCCGCGGTGAAGAGGATGTCGTCGGTGGTCTCGTCGGGGCAGCTCATGGGCCCCTCGCCGTGGCTCACGCACCAGAGCGCGTAGCGCTCGGCGGGGTGGGCGCGCTTGCCATAGCGGATGAAGTCGCGCAGGGTCCGCGCGTCTCCTGTGTTGAGGTCGGTCTTCGAGGTCTCTGTGAGGCCTCTGAGCTCAGGCTCACCGTTGAGCCGCTCGGCCTCCCCGCCGGAGAGTCGGTAGAGGCGCGTGTCCGAGAAGTCCTCGCCGAGCGCGCGCTTGTCTCGGCTGTAGTCCGGGGAGCGGTCGATCAGGAGCACGACCTCGACGCCCTTCACGCCCTTGAGCCCCTTCCGCATCCTGCGGACGTCGCGCATGAAGGGCTCCTCCCAGTCGTTGTCGACAGCGGCGTAGATGAGCACGGTCCAGTCCGCAGCCTCTCGCCTCTCCTCCGCGGCGAGCGCAGGGGTCGTGGAGAGGAGCGCGAAGAGAGAGAGCTGCAGGAGGTGTCTTTTCATGGTGGGCCGTCTCGGGGATGTGACGAGCGCATCCTACTCCAGCGCGCGATGAAGGATGTCAGCATCCCTCTCGAGCCCGTATTCTCCCACTCGTGCGCATCATCTCAGGAGAGCATCGAGGCCGGCGGATCGCCGCGCCCCCCGGGCGGGGGACGCGCCCGATGCTTGACCGCGTGCGCGAGGCCGTCTTCTCATCGCTCGGTGAGCTCGTGGAGGGCGCCTGCGTGCTCGACCTCTTCTCCGGCTCAGGCAGCCTCGGCCTCGAGGCCTTGAGCCGCGGCGCAGAGCGCGCGCGCTTCGTGGAGCAAGGACGCGAAGCCCTCGTCGCGCTCCGAGAGAATGTCGCCTCGCTTGAGGTCACCGAGCGCGCAGAGGTCCTCTCCTGTGACGCGCTCTCCGAGCGCGCGCGCGCCGCGTCGCCAGGCGCCGACGGGCCTTGGGCTGACCTCGTGCTCCTGGACCCGCCTTATCCGATGATCGAGGGCGAGGAGCGCGCCGCTGTGTTGGAGCTCATCGAGATCCTGCGGAGAGAGGTCCTCCGCGAGGGCGGCGTGATCGTCCTGCACGCCCCGAAGCGCGCGCTCAAGGCCGAAGAGTTCGGACCCGGAGGCAGCGCCGAAGAGCGCACCTACGGCAGCACCGCGATCTGGTACTTGAGCTGAGCCTCAGCGCTCAGTCTTCGCCGCGGTCTGTTGGGCGGGAGAGGATGAACCAGACGCCGAAGGCGCCGGTGAGGGCGACGAGGACGCGCAGCCAGACCTGCTCGGCGGGGACCCCGAAGAGGGCGGCGTAGCCCATGAAGAGGCCGGCGAGGCTCGCGGCGACGAGCTTCACTCCCGGGCGCAGACCGTGCCCGGCTCGGTAGCGCACGACCTGCTCGCCGAAGATCGGGTTCGTGATGACCCAGGTGTAGAAGCGCTCCGAGGAGCGCGCGAAGCAGGCCGCGGCCAAGAGCATGAAGGGGGTCGTCGGCAGGCCCGGCAGCACCACCCCGACGGAGCCGAGGGCGACGAAGAAGACGCCCAGCGAGAACCACATCCAGCGCGCGAGGGGATTGCGCGAGATCTTGATCTCTGAGGGCTCGTCTCTCTGTGTGCTCATGGGGCTCGGGTCGCTCCCGAGAGTGTGGGCTCCTAGTGAGGGTCTGCGCCACGCAATCTAGGGACTTCGTTGCAACCGGGGCCTCTGATGTTGATCCTTCCTAGGCTGTGTTGGTTGAGCTCTCCATCCGGGACCTCGCGCTGTTCGAGGACACCACCTTCTCCTTCGGGGGAGGGCTGAACTGCATCACGGGTGAGACTGGCGCTGGAAAGAGCCTCTTCATCGGCGCCTTGAAGCTCCTCCTCGGTGAGCGCCCCAAGGGCAAGCTCGTCCGCGAGGGCGCGAGCGAGGCCCGGGTCGAGGGCCTGTTCCAGTTCGGAGCAGAAGAGATCCCGAGGAGGCTCCGCGAGCTCCTCACTGAGCACGCGCCTGAGATCCTCGAGGAGCTCTCGGGCGATGAAGACCTGGAGCTCGTCCTGGTCCGGCGGCTGCGCGCGGACGGCAAGACTCAGGGGAAGCTGAACGGACAGGTGGTGACCCAGCGGCTCCTCCGCACGCTCTCCAGCTCCCTCGTAGAGATCCACGGCCAGCACGAGGGGCAGAGCCTCTTCGAGGCGCGCGAGCAGGTCGCCTTGCTCGACGCCTACGGGGGACACGACGAGCTCGTCGAGACTTACCGCGCGTTGAGGGCTGAGTGGTCACGCCTCGTCGACGCCCTCACCTCCTTCGAAGAGGGCGCGCGCAGCCGCACAGACCGCCTCGACCTCGTCCGCTTCCAGTCCAGCGAGCTGGAAGAGGCGGGGCTGTCGGTCGAAGCCGGCCGCGAGCTCGGCGAGGAGCGCGAGCGCCTGCGCCACGCCGAGGAACTCCTGCGCGAGGTGGGCGGCGCGCTCGAGGGATTGGACGGCGAGGAGGGCTCAGCTATCGCGCGCGTCCACGCAGGGCTCGCAGCGCTCGAGCGCTGGGAGGTGAAGATCGCAGACCTCAGCGAGCCCGCCGAAGCGCTCCGAGAGGCCTCTCTGCATCTCTCAGAGGCCTCGGAGTCCTTGGCGCGCTTCGTGGGCGGCGTGGAGGTCTCCCCTGGCCGCCTCGAAGAGGTGGAAGGTCGACTCGCGGGCTACGAGCGCCTCGCCAAGAAGCACGGCACGGACCTCCCCGGCCTCGTCGCCCTGCAGGCGCGGCTCGCTGAAGAGCTCGCAGAGCTTGAGGGTGGGGCGGGGAGCACTGAGGAGCTAGAGGCAGAGCTGCGCGCAGCCTTGGAGCGGATGAGCGAGGCCGCCGCTGCCCTCACGAAGGAGCGTCGTTCGCTCCGGAAGAAGCTCAAGGACTCGGTCGAGGCCTCCCTCAAGGACCTCGGGCTCGAGCGCGCCGAGTTTGGAGTCTCTGTGGAGGAGCGCGCGCAAGTCACCTCGGACTCACCCAACTCAGGCCCGCAAGGTGACCGTCGCTTCGGGCTGGACGGGGCTGATGAGGTCGCCTTCCAGCTAGCGGCGAACCCGGGCGAGGGCCTGAGCCCGCTCTCGGAGGTGGCCTCCGGCGGCGAGGCGGCGCGCATCCTCCTCGCTCTGCGCGGGGCCTTGGCGGCCAAGCAGACGATCCCGACCCTCATCTTCGACGAGATCGACTCCGGCGTGGGCGGGCGCGTCGCCCCGCGTGTAGGCGCGCATCTGCGAGCCCTCGGCGAGCACCACCAGATCCTCTGTGTCACACACCTCCCCGCCGTGGCCGCGGCGGCGCACCGTCACCTCAGGGTGGAGAAGCGTACGGAGGAGGGCCGGACCCGGACCTGGGTCCAGGAGCTGGCGCCAGAGGCGAGGGTCTTTGAGGTCGCTGACATGATCAGCGGCGGGGCGGACGCGGACACCGCTCAGGCGGAGGCCCGCAGGCTCCTCCTGGAAGCCGTGGAATGAGCCCGGGGAGGGAGATCCTGGCAGGATCCCCGGCTCGATCAGCGCATGGCAGCGATGAGCCCGTAAACTCTCCCGGTCATGAGCGATCCTGACACCGAGCGAGAGAGCATCGCAGAGCCCCTACAGCTGGACCGGATCTTCCTGCAGAAGATCTGGGGCGGCCGCGTGCTTGAGGAGACGCCGGGGATCGAGATCGAGCCGGAGGGTCCGATCGGCGAGACTTGGGAGCTTGTGGATCGTGAGGACAGGGTCTCGGTCATCCGTGGCGGGAGCTTCGGTGGGCGCTCCCTGCGCGGGCTGATGATGTCCTCAGCCGACGCGATCCTAGGAGAGACCTCTGCGACAGAGAGCGGACACTTCCCGCTCATGATCAAGTACCTGTGCGCGACCAAGCCGCTCTCTGTGCAGGTGCACCCGGACGACAAGGCGGCGCAGCGCCTCGGCGTCGGCGACGAGGGAAAACACGAGTGCTGGTACGTCCTCGCCGCTGAGCCAGAGAGCTTGATCTACTTGGGCTTGAAGGAGGGCGTCGACGCGTCCGAGTTTGTCGACGTGGCAGGGACGAGCGCGATCGTGGATCACCTGCAGCCCTTCGAGGTGAGGACAGGTGACTTCATCAATGTGCCCGCAGGCACGCTCCACTCGATCGGAGAGGGGATCACTCTCGTCGAAGTGCAGAACAACGCAGACGTGACCTTCCGCCTCTATGACTGGGACCGCACCGGGCTGAACGGCGAGCCAAGAGAGCTGCACAAGGAGCAGGCGCTGGTCTCCGTAGACTGGGAGGCCCGCCTTGAGGGGCCGACGCGCCCGAACTTCGAGAGCTGCGGCGGAGGCAACCAGCGGGCGCACCTCATCGAAGCCGAGCAGTTCTCGGTGACCCTCTACGAGCTCGCGAGCTTCGAGGACTTCGACGCCTGTGACCGCGCGGCGGCGTACGTGCTGATCGAGGGACGCGCCAGGATCGCGAAGGGCGAAGAGCGCTGGTCGATGGAGGGCGGGGACACCTGGCTCTTGCCAGCTTCTTTGGGCGCTCACCGGGTGATGCCGGAGGGCGAGCAGGCCAAGGTCTTGCGGGTTGAGACGAGGGGGTAAGCCATGAGTCCTGCGAAGAAGAAGCGCTCTGCGAAGCAGAAGCGTGAGCAGCGAGCGCGCAGCGAAGCCGGCGCGCGCGCACACAGCGCGAGGATCGCTCGAGGTCGGGGGAAGAAGAAGGCTACGACGCGCAGGAAGGCGCAGGTCGGGAGCGGGCGCCCCGCTGCGCTCAAGGTGAGAGATGACGGCAAGGTGCGCCTGAACAAGTACCTCGCGGACCACGGGATCGCCTCAAGGCGCAAGTGCGACGAGCTCATCACCAGCGGGATGGTCCTCGTCGACGGTGAGCCGGTCGTCACGCTCGGTACGCGGATCGACCCGACCACGCAGACCGTGGAGGCGAGCGGGACAGTGCTCAAGCCTGAGGCGGTCCTTGAGAAGCGCTACTACCTCCTCAACAAGCCGAAGGGGGTCGTCTGCACCAACCAGACTCGCGAGCAGCGGGAGCGCGCCGTGGACCTCGTGAACGACAAGGCCAAGGGCCGCATCTACACGGTCGGGCGCCTCGACGAGGAGAGCGAGGGGCTGATCCTCCTGACGAACGACGGTGACTTCGCGCACCGGGTGATGCACCCCTCCTTCGGGATCGAGAAGAGCTACCGCGTGAAGCTGCGCGGTCAGCTCGAGGGAGAGGCGCTAGACCGTGTGCGGGATGGCGTACAGCTCGCCGAAGGCAAGACCGGCGGCGCGCGGGTCACCGTCCGGAAGCGCGGCCGCGACTACACGCACGTCGTGGTCACCTTGCACGAGGGGATGAACAGGGAGATCCGGCGGGTCTTCGCCAAGGTCGGCTACAAGGTCATGAGCCTCGAGCGCTCTCGCATCGGGAACCTCACGGGTCGCGGCCTGCGCTCAGGGTGGTGGCGCAGGTTGAAGCCCACGGAGGTGAAGGACCTGCTCGCTGGAGCGCCGGCCCAAGAGGAGCGGGACACTCAGCGCAAGAAGAGCAGCGGCAGAGGGGCTGGGAAGGTGAGGGGCGGGAAGACGCGCGTCACCTCGAGCCGCAGGGGCGCCGCGCGACCCTCTGGTGGCTACGGCACCAAGAACGCCAAGCCGAAGAAGAAGCACGAGGCGCCGAAGAAGAAGGGGAAGCGGCGATGAGCGCACGCTCGACGAAGAGGGCCGAAGCCAAGCCGATGAAGGCCGGCGCGGTCATCCACGAGCACCGCCTGAAGAATGGGCTGCGCGTGCTCATCGCCGAGCGTCACGACGACCCGGTGGTCGCATCGATGGTCTTCTATGGGGTCGGTTCGCGCGACGAGGAGGAGGCAGAGGCTGGGGTCTCGCACTTCCTCGAGCACATGATGTTCAAGGGCAGCGCGCGCTTCGGGAAGGGCGAGGTCGACCGCATCACGACCGTCCTCGGCGGGAGCAACAACGCCTTCACGACGCCGGACCACACCGCCTACTGGTTCGAGCTCGCCTCGGACCGCTGGGAGGTAGCGCTCGACATCGAGGCCGACCGCATGAAGGGCCTCAACCTCGACACGCGCGAGTTCGACTCTGAGAAGAAGGTCGTCCTCGAGGAGCTCTCCATGGGTCGAGATGACCCCTGGCGACGGCTCACGCAGGCGGTGAGCGAGGCCATGTTCAAGCGGCACTCTTACAGGCGACCGGTGATCGGCTACGAGGACGTCCTGAAGGGGATGAGCGTCGAGACGATGCGGGCGTACTACGAGCGCCACTACCACCCCGGCAACGCGGTCCTCGTGATCTGCGGTGACGTCAACCCGCGGCGCGCGCTGAAGGCCGCGCGGGAGCGCTTCGGCTCGATCCCCGCTGGCCCCAGGCCGGAGAGCGAGCGCGCTCCCATCACAGAGCCCGCAGGTGAGCAGCGCGTCACGACGCACTGGGACGACTCGAGCCGCCGGCTGGTGATGGTGTGGCCTACAGCGGTGGTCGGGTCCGATGAGGACTACGCCCTCGACGTCGTGACCGCGCTCCTCACTCACGGCCGCCTCTCCCGCCTCCAAGCGCGGCTGGTTCATGATGAGAAGCTCGCCGTGAGCGTCTCCGCAGCGAACGACACCCGGGTGGACTCCGGAGTCTTCTGGCTCTACGCGGAGTGCGCGGATGGCGTGGACCCCCGCGCGCTCGAGCGCGCGATCGATGACGAGCTCACGCGCTTGGGCAGCGAGCGGCTGCCCCAGAGCGAGCTCAGGCGGGCGAAGCGGATCCTCGAGGCCTCAGACGCGCACGAGTCAGAGACCGTGAGCGACATCGCTGAGGAGCTCGGTGAGTTCGCCGTGGACGCGCACTGGCGCCTCGCCGTCGAAGGGGTCGAGCGCAATGAGGCCGTCACGGCCGTCGCCGTCAAAGAGGTGACCTCGCGCTTCCTCACCCCGTCCCGCCGCGTGATCGGCTGGTCGCTGCCAGAGGGAGAGCGCGTATGACGACGCACGAGCGCCGCCCCAGCGGCGGAGTCCGCCTCTCCGTCCCCGTCGAGCGCTACGAGCTCAAGTGCGGCGCCTCGCTGCTCGTCTCTCCTAGGCCTGGCGCGCCGGTGACCGCCCTCGAGCTGCACCTGAAGGGCGGCCCCTCACTGGACCCGGCTGGCAAGGAGGGCACCGCTTACCTCACGAGCGCGCTCCTCGCTCAGGGGACAGAGAAGTGGTCCGAGGAGGAGCTCGCCGCGCAGCTCGAGCCCATGGGCGCACAGATCATCGGCTCGGCCTCTGGCCTCGCTGCGCGGGTCGAGGGGAAGGAGTGGAAGTCGCTCGCGTCGATCCTCACCGAGATGATCCTGAAGCCGACCTTCCCCGCGGACAGAGTGAAGCTTCAGAAGCAGCGCCTGCAGCACCGCCTGCTCGTGGAGCGAGAGAACCCGCAAGCGCAGGCGCGCCTGGGCTTCCGCCGCCTCATCTATGGAGACCACTGGATGGGCAGGGCGGCCTACGGCTCGCTCGAGACCGTCCCGAAAATCAACGCGCGCACGCTGCGCGCCCACCACAAGCGCGCGTGGGTCAGCAACCGCGCGACCATCGCGGTCTGCGGTGACGTGGAGGGACCGGCGGTGAAGCGCCTCTTCGATCGCCTCCTCAAGGGGTGGGAGCCTGGCACGTTGCTCAAGCCTCGGAAGCCAAAGTTCCCCAAGCGCGGCGTGCGCGTGGCCTCACACCCGGCTGAGAGGCGGCAGGCACACCTCTTCCTCGGACACCTCGGCATCCGCCGCTCGGACCCCGACTACCCCGCGCTCGTCGTCCTCGACCACGTCTTAGGCACGGGCCCTGGCTTCACGAACCGAATCGCCCGCCGCTTGCGTGATCAGCTGGGCCTCGCTTACACGGTCCACGCGAGCATCTCCTCCTCAGCGGGCATCAGCCCTGGGGTGTTCACCGCGTACATCGGGACGAGCCCGGAGAACGTGGAGACGGCGATCGCAGGCTTCTTGGGAGAGATGGAGCGGATCCAAACGGAGCCCGTCGAAGAGGCCGAGCTGGACCTCGTGAAGGGCTACCTGATCGGCTCCTTCCCTATGGGCTACGAGCGCGCCGCGCGCCGCGCCTCCTACCTCATCGCGTCGCGCATCCACGGCTTCCCTGATGACTACCTTGAGACTCTCCCGCGCGCCTTCGGGGAGGTCACGCCGGCAGACATCCAGCGGGTGGCGAAGAAGCACCTGCACCCCCGCGCCTGCTGCCTCTCGGCCTCCGGACCGGTCAAGAGCTCAGTCCTGAAGGCGGCGCTGCGGAGCTGATCCGGGAGAGTCGGAGGGCGCAAAGGTGAGGTTTGAGAGGACCTCGCCCGATATGCTTGGGACCCCGCGAAACCAACGGATTCTCCGCAGCCATGTCCTCAACGCTCTCACGATTCACGGCCCCGCTGGGCCTCTCCCTGGCCCTCACCCTCAGCGGGTGCTCGAGCGATTCTGAACCTGTGAGCCCTGGTGCGCCCGGGCCGAGCGCTCCCTTCGAGCTGCCCGAGGAGATCAAGATCGCCAAGCCGACGGAGCCCGTCGTGCACCTCGAGACGGTGGAGGACCTCTCAGAGGAGGTCGCGGACTGGCTCCTGGACTTCTCGGACAAGCTGCGGCGGCGTGACCTCTCTGCCGCGGCGGCGTGGCTGCGCGAAGACTTCGCGGGGCACTCCATCGCGGACCTGCCGGTGGCAGGAGAGACCGCGCTGGAGCTGGACGCTGTGCGCAGCGAGTTCGACCTCTCCGCCCTTGAGGTGGTCGGGCGTCAGGACTTCCTCGACTCCATCGAGGCTCACATCGGGTCCTGGGAGACCATGGACTCTGTGATCTGGAAGACCAAGGGCGCTGAGTTCCAGAGCGGGCGCGACCGCTGGGGCAAGGTCAAGGTCTGGATGCGCTACATCGGCACGCGCACGAGCGGTGGCCGCGCCTCCCTCTCGGGCTTCGCATACATCCAAGTGCGCAAGGAGCGCGCGAAGTGGGGGATCGAACGCTTCCAGCTGACCTCGCTGCAGATGGAGCACCGCGAGGGCCCGATCTTTACGAACGTCGCGACCTCAACGGGGGTCGCGCACCAGGGGCCTCGCTTCGGACAGCCGGGCAACCAGAGCTACGCGTGGAACGGCTCAGCCTCTGCTGATGTGAACGGCGACGGCCTGTGGGATGTCTTCCACCCGAGCGACGGGAGGAACTTCCTCTACATCGCGACGCCGGAGGGGACCTTCAAGGAGGAGGCTGAGGCGCGAGGCGTCTTGCAGCCGGACATGGGGACCGGCGCGGTCTTCTTCGACTTCGACAACGACGGGGACCAGGACCTCTTCGTCGCCCACGAGGGCTGGGTCGGCAAGGGGGGCGAGACCAAGGGCCAGACCTCGAAGCTCTACCTGAACGACGGCGAGGGCGTCTTCGAGCTCGTCACCGATGACATCGGCTTGGACGTGCTGCTCGTCGGGTACTCGGCGACCGCCTTCGACTACGACATGGACGGCTGGCTGGACATCTTCGTCTGCGGCTACGGGCGCGTGGAGGACGAGCACAACAACTCGTGGATTGACGCCACGAACGGCAAGCCGAACGGGCTCTTCAGGAACATCAACGGCGAGCGCTTTGAGGAGGTCGCGGCGCAGGCTGGCGTGCAGGCTGGCTACTGGTCCTACGCCTCAGCCGTGGCGGACTATGACCTCGACGGCGACCTCGACCTCTACGTGGCGAACGACTACGGGCTGAACCGCTTCTACCGCAACGAGGGCGACGGCACCTTCGCAGAGGTGGCGGAGGAGCTCGGCCTCTTGGACCGAGGGAACGGGATGGGCGTCTCCTTTGGCGACCTCAACAACGACGGCGTCTTGGATGTCTATGTCGCGAACATGTCCTCTACCGCCGGGAACAGGATCTTGGACCGCCTCAAGGACGAGGTGGACGCTGAGGCCTTCGAGATGCTGAAGAAGACCGCCGCGGGGAACACGATCTTCCTGCGCGCAGGAGACGGCTTTGAGGCGCTGCCCCTAGAGGCGGGCGGGGTGAACGCGAGCTGGGCGTGGGCGCCGATCCTCTGCGACTTCGACTTGGACGGGCGCACGGACATCTTCGTCACCAACGGCTTCGTCACGGGAGAGCTCGCGCACGACACATGAAGCACCCTCTGGCGCCACGTGGTGGCGTCCACTGCAGAGTGTGAGACCGATGGTGTGTTCGAGAAGCAGCAGGTCGGGAGCGACGCTTATGTCTCCCGACACATGCGTCAGATGATGGAGGACGGCAGGAGCTTCAGCGGCAACGAGCGCGACAAGCTCTTCATCAACCGAGGAGACGGCACCTTCGCAGACTGCTCAGACCTCTCGGGCTGCGATGACCCGAACGATGGGCGCGGCGTCATCGCTGCTGACTTCGACGACGACGGCGACGTCGACATGTTCATCCACCACACCCAGCGCGAGCGCCACACCTTGCAGCGCAACGAGCTGGGCGACGGCGAGAGCTTCATCAAGGTGCGCCTGCGCGCGACCACAGCTCAGTACGAGGCCATCGGCGCGACCGTCGTCGTGCACGGCCCGCACGGCCCGGTGGCGGACGTGTTGAGCCGCGGCGCGGGCTTCGTCTCCTGCCAGGCTCCAGAGCTCATCTTCGGCTTGGGCGACGCTGAGAGCGCGCGGGTCGAGGTGCGCTGGGTCGGCGGCGCGAAGGAGGACTTCGGCTCGGTCAAGGCTGGCAGTCGCGCGCTCCTCGTCGAGGGGAGCGGCGCGCCCGAGGCCTTCGAGGCGCGCCCTCGCTCGCTCCCGGACCCGCTCCCCTTGGGCTTGAACATCGAGCTGGGGAAGGACATCGGCGACCTCTTGATGAAGGACGACGGGGGTGAGATCGAGTCGGTCAGCGTCGCCGCCCTCGCGGGTGACGGAGAGCTCTGGCTCAACTTCTGGGCGAGCTACTGCGGACCCTGTGTCGCGGAGCTGCCGCTCCTTGATGAGATCGACGGGACGAAGGGCCGCCGCGTCCTCCTCGTGAGCGCGGACGCCCCCGGTGACGTGGAGCGCGCGAAGGCGCTCGCCACCGAGCGCGCGCCGAGCCTGGCGCGCTACTTCATCGCCACCGACTGCGAGGAGACTGAGAACGCCAAGATGCTCACCGCGCTCGTGGACCTGGAGCGCTTGCCCATCCCGACCACCCTGGTCTTCAACTCGGATGGCGAGCTCACCCGAGTCATCCGCGGGCCTGTCGAAGAGGAGTGAACCGAGCGCTCGAGGCGCTAGCATTCAGGTCATGAGGACCTCCCAGAGAAGAGCGGCGCGCCTGTCCACGCTCTGCGCAGGGCTCCTCTTCCTCGGCGCTTGCTCTGAGCCCGCGCGGAAGCAGCCCCACGTGGTCCTCATCAGCTTGGACACTCTGCGAGCGGACAGGCTGTCCTGCTATGGGCACGAGCGCGAGACCTCGCCGCGCCTAGACGCCTTCGCGCGGGAGGGGGTCCTCTGCGAAGAGGCGGTCTCCACGAGCTCGTGGACGCTGCCCTCGCACTGGTCCATGCTCACCGGGCTCCCGGTGAGCGTGCACGGCGTCTGTGACGAGCAGCTCTGGAATCGGCGCCCAGAGGATGGCGAGCTCGAGCTCCCCTCGCGCGGGCGCTTCCTCGGGGAGTCCTTGCAGGATGCTGGCTACGCGACCGCCGGCTTCTACAGCTGGATCTACCTCGAGGAGAAGTTCGGCTTGGGGCCGGGCTTCGACACCTACGAGCGACACGGCCTCTTCGGCTGGGACCACCCCTTGATCAAGCCGCGCGCCGACGCGGCGCGCGAGCTCGATGACCGCGCGGCGCAGGAGGCCGTGGGCCGCGCGCTCCAGGAGGAGCACCCCGAGCTCTTCGACATCGGCCGGCCGACCGCGCCAGAGGTCGTGGACCGCGGCCTCGAGTGGCTGCGAGGAGAGGTGGCAGAGGGCGACGATCAGCGACTCTTCCTCTTCCTTCACCTCTTCGACGTGCACGACCCGTACACCCCGCCGGCTCCCTACGACGAGCTCTTTGACCCGGACTACGAGGGGCCGATCGACGGGCGTGACATCACCGGGGAGGAGTCTCTCGTCCACAAGGACATGGCGCCGCGTGACCTCGAGCACCTCCTCGCGCTCTACGACGGCGGGATCTCATGGATCGACTCGGAGGTGGGGCGCGTGCTCGACGCCCTCGATGAGCTCGGCATCAGCGAGGAGACCCTCGTCATCATCACCTCGGATCACGGTGAGGAGTTCTTTGAGCATGAGCGCAAGACGCACCGCAAGCAGCTCTACCGCGAGTCCGTCCACGTCCCGCTCCTCATGCGCTGGCCCGGCGAGGTGCCTCGTGGCGCGCGCATCACGGGCCCGACAGGCATCGTCGACGTCGCCCCGACCATCTTGAGGGCGGCCGGTCTCCCCAGCTCGCCCGCCTCTCCGGGGGTCGACCTCGCGCGCCTCGCGCGCGATGGCGGCGAGAGCCAAGGCACCTACCTGACGGAGCTCTTGCTCTTTGAGGCGGGCCCGGTCCCCACGCGCAGGCTGGGGCTCTTGACCCGCGACCGTCACTACCTCTTCCGCGGCCACAAGCCTGGGGACCCCTGGCAGGTGGAGGCCTATGACCTCGCCAACGATCCGAAGCAGGCTGGGCCTCCGCTCTTCCTCGAAGTCGGCGGCGATGAGCACCGCGCCGCCCTCGCGCTCTTGGAGGAGGTGCGCGTGGAGTACACCGAGCGCCGCGCCCTCGCTGTGCCCCGGGATGAATCCACAGAGGCCCTCGACGCCTCTGACCGCGCGCAGCTCGACGCCCTGGGCTACACCGGCGGCGACGCGGCGCTCTCGGGCGGGGACGCCGGCCGCCTCTGCCTCGACGGCTGCGTCTGGCCGGGTGGCTGAGCTCGAGGCCGAGGTAGGATGCCTCCATGGCGGCCCAGCTCTCTC
>JAKVCE010000040.1:0-5997 GCA_022447405.1 Planctomycetota bacterium
CGTCGAGAGGAGGGCTTCCTCGAGGCGATGGCCGCGCACCCGGGCATCGAGGTCGTGAGCTCAAACCAGTACGCGGGCCCGACGATCGAGGGCGCGCAGCAGACGGCAGAGAACCTGCTCAACTCCTTCTCAGAGGTTGACGGGATCTTCGCGCCCTGCGAGTCCGCCGCCTACGGGATGATGCGCGCGATTCAGGACGCAGGCAGGAGAGAGCAGATCAAGTTCGTCGGCTTTGACGGCTCAGAGAAGCTCGTCGCGGGCTTGGCCGCGGGGCAAGTGGACGCCCTCGTCCTTCAGAGCCCGATCGCGATCGGTGACCTCTCGGTGCGCGCCATGGTGAAACACCTCAAGGGTGAAGCGGTCGACGCGCGCATCGACACAGGCGTCGTCATCGCGACGACCGCGAACATGAACGACGACAAGATCCAAGCGCTCCTCTCACCAGACCTCTCCATCCTCGGCGAGTGAAGACGGAGAGAGACTCGAACCCTCTGCTCTTGATGAGCGGGGTCCAGAAGCGCTTCGGCGGGGTCGTCGCTCTAGGCGGCGTGGACCTCGAGGTGCGAAGGGGCGAAGTGCACGCGCTCCTGGGCGAGAACGGCGCGGGCAAGAGCACATTGATGAAGGTGCTCTCTGGCGCCCACGCGCCCGACGCGGGGGAGTGCAGCCTCGACGGAGCGCCCTACGCTCCCTCGGGTCCCCAAGACGCCCTCGAGCGCGGCGTCGCCATGATCTATCAGGAGCTCAACCTCGCGCCGGAGCTCACTGTCGCGCAGAACGTCCTCCTGGGTCGCGAGCCGCGCGGCGCGCTGGGGTGGATCCAGGCAGACGAGGTCCAAGCGCGGGTGGCGAGCGCGCTCGAGGCCCTCGGCGCAGAGGAGCTTCAGCCGGACACCCTCGTCCGCGACCTGGGCCCCGGACAGCGGCAGCTCGTGGAGATCGCTCGCGCCCTCGTAGAGGACGCGCAGCTGATCGTCCTCGACGAGCCGACGAGCTCGCTCTCTCAGGGGGACACGCGCCGCCTCTTCGAGGTCGTGAAGCGGCTCACCGGAGAGGGCGTCGCCGTGATCTACATCAGCCACTTCTTGGAGGAGGTGCAGGAGATAGGGGACCGCTTCACCGTCCTGCGCGACGGGGAGACGGTCGGAGCAGGCGTCGTCAGAGAGACCTCTTTGGAGGAGCTCGTCGCGCTCATGGCGGGGCGGAGCTTGGATGAGTTCTTCCCCAAGGTCCCGCACGAGCCCGGCGAGGTGATCCTAGAGCTCGAGGCGCTGGCAGGAGAGCCGCTCCCCAGGGAGGCCTCGCTCTCGCTCCGCCGCGGTGAGGTCCTCGGGATCGCAGGTCTCGTGGGCGCTGGCCGGACCGAGCTCTTGCGCGCCCTCTTCGCCCTTGAGCCCGTGCGCTCGGGAGAGGTGAAGCTGAACGGAGCCGTGAGCCCTGCGCGGAGTCCGAGAGAGCGACTCGACGAAGGCGTGGGGCTCCTGTCGGAGGACCGCAAGGGCGAGGGGCTCGCCCTCGATCTCGACCTCGCGACCAACGCGACGCTCTCCCACATGACGCCCTTCTCCCGAGGCGGCTGGATTCAGCCCAGCGAGCGGCGCGCCGCGGTCGAGCGCTGGATCGAGCGGCTCGGGATCCGCTGCACAGGCCCCGAGCAGCGCGCAGGTGATCTCTCCGGGGGCAACCAGCAGAAGGCCGCGCTCGCGCGGCTCCTCCATCACGACGTGGACGTCCTCCTCCTTGACGAGCCGACGCGCGGCGTCGATGTCGGGGCCAAGGTCGAGGTCTACCGCGTGATCGGTGAGCTCGCCGCTGCAGGCAAGGCGGTCCTCGTCGTGAGCTCTTACCTGCCAGAGCTCTTCGGGATCTGTGACAGGATCGCCGTGATGCACCGCGGCGTCCTCGGGCCGGCGCGGCCGGTCGATGAGCGGACAGAGGAAGAGGTGATGAGCGAGGCCACGCGCGGCTTCAAGGAGGAGGTCGCCTGATGCCCAAGCGCTTCATGAGCCTCATCGGCCCCTTCATCGGACTCATCCTGGTGATCGTCCTCTTCGGCGCGCTGGAGCCTGCCTTCCTCTCCACGCGCAACCTGATGACCGTCGCGATCCAGACCGTGATCGTCGGGCTAGGCGCGATCGGGATGACCTTCGTCATCGTCTCCGGCGGGATCGACCTCTCGATCGGCTCGGTGATCGCGCTCTCCTCGGTCGTGACTGCTTTGTGCGTGCGGGCAGGGCTCTCGCCCGCCACCTCCGTCGCGATCGGCGTGGCCGCTGGCGGGATGTGCGGCGCTCTGAACGGCTGGCTCGTCACGCGGCTCTCGATCGTCCCCTTCATCGTGACCCTAGGGATGATGGGGATCGCGCGAGGCGTGGCGAAGTGGCTCAGCGCGGAGCAGACGGTCACGCCCTCTCCGGAGGCGAGCGAGGCGCTCGCCTCCCTCGCTACGAAGACAGCGACCTCGCCCGGCATCTGGATCACGATCGCCTTGGCAGTGGCGATGGCGCTCGTTCTGAAACGCACGGTCTTCGGGACATACACCTACGCCCTCGGCTCCAACGAAGACACGGCGCGCCTCTGCGGCGTCCCCGTGGAGCGCACCAAGGTCTGGATCTACACCCTGTGCGGGCTCTTCGGGGGGCTCGGCGGAGTGATGACCTTCGCCCGCCTCTCGGTGGGTGACCCGACCACCGCGATCGGGAAGGAGCTCGACGTGATCGCCGCCGTCGTCATCGGCGGCGCCTCCCTCGCTGGGGGCAAGGGGTCGATCCTCGGCTCCATGGTGGGGGCGCTCCTCATGGCGGCCCTCGCCAACGGCTGCAACCTGACCGGCGTACCGAACTTTGTGCAGGAGATCCTGATCGGCGCGATCATCGTGGCTGCCGTGGCTGTGGACAGGGTCCGCGCCGCGCGCGCCTGAGGCCTCTCTGCCTCCAAAAACGGCCTTAAGCGCCCCCTGTATGCCCATGCCTTGTGGGTTTTTGGGATCCGGGAGATCCTCAAGGGTAGGGCGGTCCGTCCGGCTCTGCTCATTGCGCCTGCCTGCTGAGGCGCGGCATCGTTGGTTCCATCCACACACAGCAAATCCAAACATGAAGTCACTCAACTCTTTGTTCGCGTTGTTCGCCCTCTCAAGTCTCGCCCTCGCGCAGACCCCGGCGACCACGGGTCAAAACCAGGTCGGTCCCAAGGGCCCGAAGAAACAAATCGAGAACAAGCACCAGGTCGTGAAGCCCAAGGCGGGCCTCGGCGCGCGCTCAGCTTCAACCTCCGGCGGCATGCTCTTCGCCGGCGTCAACGGCTCCGACGACTGCGCCTCAGCTCCCCAGATCTCTGGCTCAGGTCAGTGGTCCGTGGACACGACGGCGGCGACGACCGGCGCAGAGGGTCAGGCCAGCTGCTATGCCTTCGGCACCAGCGCTGTCCCGAACGACGTCTGGTACGAGTGGACCGCAGACGCAGACGGTGACGTGGTCGTCTCGACCTGCAACCTCATCAACTGGGACAGCAAGATCGCTGTCTACGCAGGCGCAGGTTGCCCCACTGGCGGCAACCTCGTCGGGTGCAACGACGACGCCTCCGGGTGCTCTGGTTGGTCTTCGCTGACGAGCTTCTCCTGCTCGAACGGTGACGTCTTCATGATCCAGGTCGGCGCCTACGGTCAGAGCTCTGACTCTGGCTCAGGCCTCCTCGAGGTCATCCTCTCACCCTCGATCACGAACGATGACTGTGGCAGCGCCACGGCGATCGCTGGTCAGGGGACCTTCTCCTACAGCAACATCGGCGCGACGACAGGCGCCGAGGGCCAGACGGAAGGCATCTGCTACCAGTTCGGCAGCTCGACCGTCGCCAACGACGTCTGGTACGAGTGGACCCCGGACGCCAACGGCACCGCCGTCGTCTCCATGTGCGCTGGCGCGGCCCACGACTCCAAGCTCGCCGCTTATCCCGGCTCTTGCGCTACGGGCGGCGCCCTCGCCTGCAACGACGACAACTGTGGCCTCGCCTCTGAGATCCAGTTCGCCGTCACCGCTGGCGTCCCGGTGACCCTCCAGCTCGGCAGCTACCCGAGCTCAAGCCCCTCCTCTGGCGCGGGCTCCTTCGACATCTCGATCCTCTCGGGTCCGCCCGCGAACGACGAGTGCTCCGCCGCCGTCGCGATCGCTGGACAAGGCAACTTCGCCTTCGACAACCAGCTCGCCACGATCGGCGCTGAGGGTCAGAACGAAGGCCACTGCAACACCCATAACGACTACGGCACGGGTGTCGCGCACGACGTCTGGTACACCTGGACCGCAGACTCAGATGGCTACGCCACGGTCTCTACGGTCGGGCTCACCACGAATGACTCGAAGATCGCTGCATACGCAGGCGCCGGCTGCCCCTCGGACGGCTCCGCCATCATCTGCAACGACGACAACAACGACACCTTCCAGTCGATGATCCAGTTCGCGGTCGTCGCGGGGAACGACTACACCCTCCAGATCGGCGGCTGGCCGAACAACGGCAGCGGCGGCACGGGTGACTTCAACATCTCCATCAACACGGCAGCCCTCGCTGGGGACAACTGTGAAAACCCGATCACCATCGCGGGTCAAGGCAGCTTCATTGCTGACACCAACGGGATGACGACGGGCGGCTTCGGTCAGGAAGAGGACAACTGCGATCACTTTGGCAACAACGAGTTCTCCGACGACATGTGGTTCGAGTGGACCGCGGACGTCGACGGCGACGCCACCGTGACCCTCTGCAACTCCGCGAGTGGCGACAGCAAGCTCGGCGCCTACCCCGGCGGCAGCTGCCCCCTCCCGCAGACCTCTTTGGCCTGCATGGACGACTCCTGCTCCTTCTTGACGGAGATCACCTTCCCCGTCGTGGGCGGTGACAGCTACCTCCTGCAGGTCGGTCAGTACTACGGCGCTGGCACCAACGCCTACCAGATGGACATCAGCATCGTCCCTTCGCTGTCTCCGCACCCGTACGACGACTGCGGTAGCGCTGGCGTGCTCGTCACGGGCCCGAACGCCATCGACACGGACGGCAGCTCCTTCGGCTCTGCCGCCGCGACGACGGGCGCAGCGGGCACCTGCTTCACCCTCCATAACGACGCCTGGTACTCCTTCACGGCTTCGAAGGACGGTGAGATCGCCATGATCTTCTGCGGAGAAGATGGCGCAAACAGCGCTAACTTCGACACAAAGATCGAGGTCTACGACGGCTGCGGCGGCGCCTCGGTGGCTTGCAATGATGACACCTGCGACTTCGGCTCAGGTGTCCGCTTCGCGAGCACTGCTGGTCAGACCTACTACGTCCAGATCGGTGGCTGGGGCTCCGGTGACCTAGGGACTGGCTTGATGTCTGTCATCGAGATGACCGGTACGGCCTTCTGCGACGCCAACGGCGTCGACGCGACACCTTGCCCCTGCGGGAACGACAACGGCGGCTTCCTCTTCGAGGCTGGCTGCGCGAACCCTGCTTCGCAGGGTGCGATCCTCCTCGCCGAAGGCGAGCCGAGCGTGAGCGGCAACGACCTCTCCCTCGTAGGTGTCAGGCTCGTCCCGAACCTCCCGATGCTCTTCTTCCAAGGAGAGAACCAGGTGAACGGCGGCCAGGGGATCACCTTCGGTGACGGCCTCCGCTGCGTCGGCTTCAACGTGAAGCGCCTCATCATCCTGAACACGGACTCGACGGGCTCTGTGAACTCCATGAATGACGGCGGCCTCAATGTCGCTCTCGAGGGCGGCGTGGTCGCTGGTGACACGCGCCATTACCAGGCCTGGTATCGCCAAGGCTCGGCCGGCGGCCCCTGCGGCAACAGCCACAACCTGTCGAACGGCCTCACGATCACCTGGGAGCTCTAGGCCGAGCGAATTGAGACCTGAGGGCGCCAACGGCGCCCCCAGCGTCTTGGAACACGGGGGCGGGGGGGGGGCCCCCCCCCCCCCCCCCCCCCCCCCCGGGGTCGGGGGGGGGGGGGGAGCGCCCCCGCGCCCGCCC
>JAKVCE010000040.1:6007-11696 GCA_022447405.1 Planctomycetota bacterium
GGGTCCCCGCCCCCCGGGCCCCCCTCTTGTTTTTTCCCCGGGGGCCCCCCCTCCAACTTGCCGCCCCCCCCCCTCTGTATGTCTTGAGCGAAGGGGGAGGACGAAGCGAGGCGCCTCCAGTGGCGATCGCATAGGCTCTTGGGCATGAACACCGTCATCGTCCTCAACCACGACCAGATGGGCCTCGGAGACTCGGAGCTGGGCCGGAAGATCTTGGGCACCTTCCTCGGCAAGGTCCCCTCGATCCAAGAGGTCTCCACCATCGCGCTCTACAACTCAGGGGTGAAGCTCCTCGCCAAGGGCTCCCCAGTCCTCGCTGAGCTCACCATGCTCGAAGAGAACGGGGTCGATCTCCTGCCCTGCGGCACCTGCGTGAACCACTACGGCGTCGAGCTCGCGACAGGCGAGATCTCCACGATGGATCAGATCGTGCAGGAGCTCAACAAGGCCGAGAAGGTCATCACCCTCTAGCGCCGCTCGACCTCGGGACGCTCTGGCATCACGAGGTCCGGGTAGAGCTCCCAGGCCTCAGGGTTGAGGTCGAGGAGGCGTCGCTGGGCCTCTGCCACGCTCGGCGGGTTGGTGCTCCCGAGCTTGCGGGCCAAGGGGATGAAGCGTGAGAGGAAGCGGCGGGCCTCTGGCATGTCAGCGAAGA
Organism: Planctomycetota bacterium; assembly: GCA_022447405.1. Taxonomy (GTDB): domain Bacteria; phylum Planctomycetota; class UBA1135; order UBA1135; genus JAKVCE01. Next base: position 6,663 of record JAKVCE010000040.1, read on the forward strand.
CGGCGCGCATCCTCTCGAAGAAGGTGGGCTCCCTCTCAAGCTCCGCGCGCTCGTAGCCGTAGGTGTCGAAGTAGACCGCGTTGCGCCTCTCGATCTGGCGGATCCAGGCGTCGGGGATGCGCTCGCGCCAGTCGCGCTTGGGCGTCGAGCCGCGCTCCTTCGTCGCGGTGAGGAGCCACGGGAAGGGCGGGACGTCGTCTAAGGGAGCGTGCTCGGTGTGCTTCAAGACGCGCTCGTCCCACGGCTCGTCGACGAACTCAAGGATGGCGCGCATCTCCTCTTCAGGACCGGAGAGCAGGTCTTCGAGCCGCACCTCGTGGATCTTGTCGCGGTAGGGCGCGAGCTCCTTCGCGAGGCGGTGGAGGTAGCGGTTGTTGAGGATCCAGCTGCGCGGGGCCCAGGGCATGTCGCGCAAGGAGAGGATCGTCGGGCGCGGGTCGCGGAGGATGTGGATCACGCGCGCGTCCGGGAACTCGCTCAAGATCTTCCCGACGTAGCTCGCGTGGAAGGGGGTCTTGTCTCCATAGCGCGGGCGCTCATAGTGCGCCGCCTTCGCCCGCATGATCGAGCGGTAGGCGTCGGGGAAGGCGTCCTTGGACGCGCCGCCTGGGTGCGTCTTCGCGAGGTCTTCGCGCACCTCGTCGGGGTGGATCAAGAGCCAGGCGAAGCTGAAGGACTTGAAGTAGAGCTCGAGCCAGTCCGAGGCGGTGAAGCGCCTGGGCAGGAACTGGCGCCCCACATAGAAGGAGGCCTCGTGTGTGAGGTGGATGCGCGGGTGCGCGTTCAGCATCAGCCGCAGGAGCGTCGTGCCTGAGCGCCCTGTGCCGACCACGAAGATCGGGGCGTCATCGGGGTTGGGGCTCATGCGCGCTCGCCTCCGCCTGTCGCGTGGAAGACGAGCTGCTTGGTGGGGACGCGGGTGTGGGGCAGGTTCCAACGCTCGAGGTTCTCCGCTGGGTCGATGGTCGCCACGGAGTCGAAGCCTGCCTCCATGAGCTCGGCCGAGAGCTCTTGCCGCGTGCGCTCATCCTTGGCGAAGGTGCGTCCGCCGGTCACCAAGCGCAGGCCCAGGTCGAGGATGTTGCCCGCTCGGCTCGTCGGGGGCTCCTCGCAGGAGGGCACGAGGTCGAAGGCGAGGGCCGAGCGCGGCTGCGTGCAGAGGGAGGAGAGCCGCTGCCAGAGGGTCCGCTGCGCGTCTGCCTCGAGGTACATGAAGAGGCCCTCGCCGATGAGGAAGACCGGGCGCTCGGGGTCCACGAGAGGAGCGAGCTCGAGGTGGATCAGGTCGCCGGAGACGAAGCGGAGGTTGGGGCGCAGGGCGGCCTCTTGGCCTTCGGGGGTCCGCGCCAAGAGCTCGCGCTTTCTGCCGATGACGGAGGGGAGGTCGACCTCGGTGTAGTCGACGTCCGGGTTGGCGCTGAAGCGCACGCCGCGCGCTGAGAGTCCGGAGGCGATCTCCAGCACCTGCCCGCGCTCTCCCTCCCCGCGGAGCCACTCCGTGAGGAGCGTGTCGATGATCTTGTGACGTTGCACGAGGGAGTGGGGGAGCGAGGGGGCGGCCTTTCCGCTCGTGAGGTCCAAGACGGCGTTGGTGGCGTCAAAGATGAACTTCGCCTCGTCTGTGTCGAGGAGCTCTGCGCGCTCGAACTTTCCGAAGCGCCAGCAGTGCGCGGTGTACTTGGCCGTGACGGAGAGGTCTTTCATGCCGACGCCTCCTTGCGCGCGATGAGGCGGTAGGTGTTCGACCAGCCGGGCCTCGCGGCGAAGCGCGAGAGGACGAGCTTGTCGAGGAGCAGCGCGACCGCGAGGAAGGGCAGGCCGAAGAGCCAGGTGGCGGCGTGCCCGAAGTCGTGGCTCCCGTCCGTGGGCTTGCGCCAGGGAGAGTTCGGCGGCGGGGAGAGCTTGGAGAGCCCCACCAAGACGGCGTAGTGCAGATCCGTCGGCTGGTGGGCGTCCACGTGGTCGACCTCGAGGACCTCGAGCTCGTAGCGAGCGCAGAGCTCGGCCAAGGTGTCGGCCGGGTAGAGGTTCAGGTGCTGCGGCTGGAACCAGGGGAGCCAGAGCCTGCCGAGCCAACGACCGAACTTGCAGGTGGGGTCCGGGACCTCGATGAAGAGGCGACCGCCGGGGTTGAGGAGGCGGGCTGCGGCCTCGAGCTCTTCCTTGGGGTCAGGGACGTGCTCGAGGCAGTGAGAGAGGCTGATGACGTCGTAGCGTCGGTCCGTCTCCCCCGCGAAGTCAGGCAGCGTCGCTATGTGACCCTCGCTCGCCCAGCCCCTGCGGGCGGCGTCCTTGGGAGCGTCCGAGAGGTCGAGCACCTCGAAGCGGGTCGAGGGGAAGAGCTCGCTCGCGGCCAGGCAGAAGTGTCCGTGTCCGCCGCCGGAGTCGAGCCAGCTCTCTGGCGCCTTGAAGGGGTCAAGATGTGGAGCGACCGCCATCGCGCGGTCGGCGTAGCAGCCAGGGTTGATCGAGAAGATGAAGTCCAGCTTCTCCGCGCCCGCGCCGTCGTAGAAGTCTCGGTAGTGGAAGGTGAGACCTTCGAGGGAGAGGCGGGGGTTCTGGAAGACGACGCCGCAGCTCGCGCAGCGGTCGAGGTGGAACTCGCCGGGCTTGTGCTGAAAGGCGTCGCCCATCGTGATCACGGGCGCGAGGTCTTCGCCTCCGCAGTGCGGGCAGTCACCTCGCTTGTCTTCAAAGAGCTCGTGCCCCTGGGCGTGAAACTCCTCGTACCAAGTGCGCGCCTCGCTGTCGTCTCGAGCCTCGCGCTCGCCTCGGAGGACCACTCCGACGAGGGTGTTCACCTCCAGGAAGAGGCGGAAGGGGAGCAGGACCTTCATCTGCTTTGCCGCCCAGGGGAGGCCTTGCAGCGCGAGGAGGGCCTGACCGTGGAAGCAGATCAGCGCGAAGGCTCCCCAGCCGGGCTCCTGCCACAGGAGCAGCGCCATGAAGCAGAAGATGAGCGCCTGCAGGAAGAGGGCGAAGCCGGCGAAGTCTCCGAGCAGGACCCGCAGGACCCCGAGGCGCTCGCTCACGTGCAGCGGGAGGTGTCGCAGCCTGGGCGCGAGGGCCAGCGAGCTGTCTCGCGGCGCGCAGCGCTTCAGCTCTGCGGCGGCGCGTACGAAGTCAGCGCGGTCATGCGCCTTGCCTCCGAGGAAGTCGCTCGCGACAGAGCCGGCTCGCTTCATGACGTCCTCGGTGACGAGCATCGCTGTCCCCGCCGTGCGCGCTGGGACGGAGAACTGACCGCGGTAGGCGTTGGGGTCGACGAGCTCCAAGAGCCCCAAGAGGTCTGTCCCAGGGTAGTTCGCAGGGACGAGGTCGAGGACCTCGAGTCCGGCGGCGTGGGCGTAGCGGCTCGCCGCGCGCTTCGTCGCCTCGTCTAGCTCGACCCCGTCAGGGAAGAGGAAGCGGTGCTCCGGGCGCACCGGCTCCTCGGAGTCCGGCAGCGGCGCGAGGGAGCGGGCGCGCCCTCGGAGCCGGAGCCCGCCGAGGAGGAAGAGCAGAGAGAGGCAGCCAGCGAAGAAGGTCATGTCGTCACCCCTGCGAGCGCCTCGAGGTGATCGGCTGCCCGCGCGGGGCCGCCGGCAGCGGTGAAGGACTCGGAGATCTCCTGCGCTCGCTCCTTGAAGGAGGGCTCATGGAGGACGCGGTCCACCGCTTCTGCGAGGTGATGGGGGCGCGGACGCGTGAAAGAGAGCCGCAGCCCGCAGCCAGAGTCGGCGACCTGCTGAGCCACGACCGGCTGGTCGTCCTTGATCGGGCAGACGACGAGAGGCAGCGCGTTGGAGAGCGCCTCGGTCGTCGTGTTGTGGCCGCCGTGACAGATGACGGCGTCCATCTCAGGTAACAGGTCGAGCTGCGGGACGCGGGGGCGCGCGATGAAGTTCTTGGGGAAGGGGCCGAACTCTCCCGGTGCGACGCAGACGACCTGCAGCCCGGGCGCGTCGGAGTCGTCGCCGAGACCTTCGGCGAGGGCTGCGAAGAAGCGCTGACCGCGCTCCGCGTTCAAGGTGCCGAGGCTCGCGAAGACTCGCGGGACGTCGAGCAGCTCCTCATAGGGGAAGGGGACAGGCTCTGGGCGCGGAGCGAGGGAGGGGCCGACGAAGACGTAGCGCTCGTCGTGGTGGGACATCTCTCCGCAGAGCGCGGGGGTAGAGAAGACGATCACGCGGTGCGGTGAGTTCTCCGGCTCCTTGACCGGCTCCAGCTCGAGCTCGACCTGAAGCTCGGTGAGCCGCTCCTCGGCCCAGTCGAGGACCTTAGGGATGTTCGCGAGGGAGATGCGGCGGTCGGCAGAGGTCGTGGCGGAGGTGGCCCAAGGGAGGCCGGCGCGGCGAGCGGCGAAGGCTCCTGCGAAGGCCTGCTGGTCTGAGATGATGACGTCGGGAGAGAACTCAGCCACGGCGCGCTCTACCCCAGGGGTCATGTCTCGCGCCAAGGGTAGGAGGACCTCCTCCCAGAGGAACTTCAAGCCCGGGAGCCCGCGCACCTTGAGCGCGCGCTCGCCGATCTCCTCGAGGAAGCCGTCGGGCAGGCTGCCCTCGAGGCCGAAGCGTCGCGCCCCCTCGGGCAGGAGCCGCTCCAGGAGCGCCTCGTATCCACACCACGCGGGCTCGTGCCCGCGAGCGGCGAGCTCAGCGGCGACAGCCAAGGTCGGGTTCGTGTGACCCGTCATGGGCGGCACGACGAAGAGGAAGCGCGCCATCAGTCGGCCCCTCCCTCTCTGAGGCCGCGCGTGGCCCACGCCAAGAGCTCGTCCCTCACGACGTTGGTCTCCTCCCAGAGCACCGAGTGCGTGCAGCCCTCGTGGATCGAGAGGTCACAGTCCGGGAGGTCTGTGGCGAGGCGCTCTCCGCGCTCGCGCACGTCGGAGTCTGCTCCGTAGAGCGCGCGCACAGGGAAGCTGAGCTGCTCAAGCGAGCTCATGTCTGGGACCGGCGAGGCGCAGAGGTCCTCTACGAGGGAGGTCTCGTAGACCAGCTCGTAGGCGTTCTTGCCCAGGCGGTTCCGCTTGCGCTCGGAGTGTCTCCCGAG
>JAKVCE010000400.1 GCA_022447405.1 Planctomycetota bacterium
CTTCGCCGCCGGACTCTCCGTCCTCGGCGCGCTTCCGACGCCTGCGCCTGCGCCCCCCCCTCCGTGTCGTGCGGCGGGGCGTCTCTCCCTTCTCAGAGGAATCACTCGGTCGCTCGGTGGCGCCGAAGGGGACCTGCTCGGTCGATGTTTGATCCGTGTCGCGGGAGGCCAAGGGCTGCTCCTTTTGAGTGGATGGGGGGCGCGTGCGCCCGGGGGGGAATGGATGAAGGCCGCCAGAGCGGCGGGGATGGCGAGGTGTAGAGAGCCTCTACGCTCACCGTGAGGGGTAGCTCCTCGTTCGCCAGGACCCTCATACGAAGGGGCTCAGCGAGGAGCCGGGGAGCGGCCCAGAACAGGACCGCAGGGAGCTTCACGACCGCAGCAGCGATAGACGCCGCGATGGGCGGAGGCTCTGTGCGGTGGCGGCGCAGCGATGCGCGCGCCCCTCGCACTGACTCATTCTAGCCTGAGTACGGGGAGGATTCTCGCCAGGTCGCGAAAGTCTCTCCTCGAAACACCCAGAATTGAGCCCAAGGCCCTTTTGAGCCCCTGAGGAGGGGTGGTCGGGGTGAGAGGATTTGAACCTCCGACCTCTGCGTCCCGAACGCAGCGCTCTACCAAGCTGAGCCACACCCCGATGGGCCGCAGACCCTATGCGAGCCCCTCCTGGGGGTCAAGCGTCAGCGCCGCTTGAGCACACGGTTTGCCCCCGACCGCACCGTCAGGCCGGTCGAGTCGAAGTGCTCTAAGAGCGGGATCAGGAACTTCCTCGTCGTCCCCAGCTGGTCCCGGAGGGTGGGAATCTCGAGCTCACCGTTCTCCTCACAGTTGGTCCGGACAGCCTCTCTCGCACGCGACATGGAGGTCTCCGAGAGGAATACACCTGCGCCCACATGATGCACAGCGCCCTGGTCCACGAGGAGCTCCATGAGCGCCTCCAGCCGATCCTCGGGTAGGCCCACCTCGGCCTGGAGCTCCTCGAGGCTCGGCGGCTGGAACTCTGCGCGCTCCATCCGCTCACGCAGACGCGCGAGGACCTCCTCCTCCCCAGCCTCAAGCTGAGGCGCCCGGCCGGAGGTGCTGATCTTCCCGCCTGGGTGCTGGGTCCAGCGCTCGCGCGCCACAGCCTCCCGCTGCAGCACCTCAAAGAATGGCGCCGAGAAGGAGGTCCGAGAACGCACAGCGATCGCCTCAGCCTGAATCCGCCAAGGGTGCTCAGCGAACCAGGCCTCGAGCTCACGGCAGATCTCATCCACAGCGTGGTCGAAGACCTCAGCGTGGACCCATCGCTTGCCGCCCTCGAAGCTCCGAACGAGCCCTCGCTCTTCGAGGGCCGCGAGCGCCTCCTCCGCCTCCTTGGGAGAGCGCTGACCTTCCACGGCCAGGTCTGTAATGGCTACCAGCTCTGGCTGTCTCCGCGCGAGGGTGACCTCCAGGAACTCTCCGACGGAGCCCAGGCCGTCGGACTGTCGCTTGAGCTCATCCAGCGCGAACTGCTTGAAGCGCTTCAAGCGGTGACGGCTCCGCTCGATCAAGACGCCGCCGCCCAGGGTGAAGGAGGGCGAAGCCAGCCTCAGGACGAAGCGGTCTCCGGGCGCGGCGACGAGGGGCGACTCGAGGCGCAGCTGCACCAGGCCGGTGGCACCAGGCTCCAACCCCTCAGCGTCCAGGACGATGACCTCCCCCACGGCCTCGGTCGTGCCCGTGTGGACGCGGACCGCGAGCCTGTTGGAGACCGTCATAGGCGAGGAGGGGATGACCTCGAGCTCTGCGCCAAACATCGTCGCAGGCTCGAAGAAGCCTGGCGTCGAGACCACGTGCCCGCGCTCCACCTCAGCGTGCCGCACGTCCGAGAGGTTGATGGCCGTCGAGTGCCCGGCGCGCGCCGTCTCCGCCTGCTCGTGGTAGGCCTGGATGCCGCGCACCTTCCCCCGCAGCCCGCCAGGCTGGAGCTCCAGGGTCTCGCCGATCTTGACCGAGCCTGAGACCGGGATCCCCGTCACGATGGTCCCGAAGCCCTTCGCGCTGAACACTCGCTGCACAGGCATCCTGAAGACCCCGTCCATGCTGCGGGGCGGCGCTCCCTTGGCGAGCTCGCTCAGGGTCTCTTTGAGCTCCTCGATCCCGTCTCCGCGGACGCCGGAGCAGCGGAGGATCGGCGCGCCCTCTAGGAAGGTCCCCTCGACCTCCGAGAGGACGTCCTCCATCGCGAGCTCGACCATCTCCTCCTCCACGAGGTCGACCTTGTTGAGGACCACGACCCCGCGGCGCACGCCCAAGAGGTTCATGATCGCGAGGTGCTCTCGGGTCTGAGGCATGACCCCGTCGTCCGCAGCGACGACGAGCATCACGAGGTCGATCCCCGTGGCCCCAGCGACCATGTTCTTGATGAAGCGCTCGTGACCCGGCACGTCCACGAGCCCCACCTTCCGGCCGTCCGGGAGCTCGAAGTTTGCGAAGCCGAGGTCGATCGTCAGGCC
>JAKVCE010000401.1 GCA_022447405.1 Planctomycetota bacterium
ACGTGAAGTTTCTCTCCAGGGACCGTCTCGTCGTCGCGCACAGGGCGGCAGCGATGGTCTATCTGATCGACATCAGTCAGGAGCTCCCTCGCGTCGTGCACAGCCTCAGGCTTGGATATTACGAGCGCTTGAGTTGGAAGTACTTCCACCCGGACTTGATGGCGCTCGATGGTGACACGCTCTACCTCTCAGCCTATCGCGACCGCTATGCGGTGGTCCGGATCCGTGAGGATCGCCTCACGCTTGAGGGTGTTCAGGCGGTTGAAGGCGACAAGTATCACGGGTGCGCTGTTCAAGACGACGCGATCTTGTTGGGCGGGGTGAGGACGGGTCAGATCAAGAGAGTCTCTAAGGTTGATGGCTCGGTCGCTCCTCTGGATGTGGAGATGAGCGAGCCGCGGCGGATCAAGATGATCAGCGCGCAGGGTGAGCTCTACTTCCTCTCGCTGGATCGACAGGTCGGAGCTCCGGAGAAGCCTGGCTGCTCTGGAGACGCTTGGTTCTCGCGGTACCGCGTGGAGGGAGGGCGCCTGGTCGAGGTCGACTCCGTCTCCTTTGCGGGTTGTCTGATCGAAGGCGCCGTCAGCTCACATGGGCTGCACTTCGTCAGCATGCATGATGCGGTCGAGGAGCGCGGATATGTCGTCACCTTGAGGGCCAAGGACACGTTGGAGATCGTCAAGAAGACGCCTTGCGAGGACTTCCCTCATGGGCTTGATATCCATGAAGAGGCCTTGGCGTACAGCTCCTATTCCACGAGCTCTGTCCACATCCGACCGCTCTCAGAGTTCTTACCTGAGGGGCCGGTGAGCGCAGGGTGAGGCCACTTACATCCCGTCGATGATCGCGTTGAAGGTCGCGCTCGGGCGCATGGCGTTGGCGCAAGCTTCGACGCTCGGGTGGAAGTAGCCGCCGATGTCGACGGGCTCACCTTGAGCCGCGAGGAGCTCCGCGTTGATCGCCTCCTCGCCTTCCTTGAGGGCTGTCGCGACGGGCGCGAAGCGCTCTCTGAGCTCGGCGTCGGAGTCTTGGGCCGCGAGGGCCTCGGCCCAGTAGGTCGCGAGGTAGTAGGTCGAGCCGCGGTTGTCGAGCTCGTTCACCTTGCGTGAGGGGTAGCGGGAGTTCTCGAGGTACTGACCGACGGCGGCGTCGAGCGTGTCGGCGAGCAGCGTGGCGCGCGGGTTGTCCGTCGTGCGCGCGATCTGCTCGAAGGAGGGCACGAGGGCGCAGTACTCGCCGAGGGAGTCCCAGCGGAGGTGACCTTCGCCGAGGAACTGCTCGACGTGCTTAGGCGCCGAGCCGCCGGCGCCGGTCTCGAAGAGGCCGCCGCCGTTCAAGAGCGGGACGATCGAGAGCATGCGCGCGCTGGTCCCGAGCTCGAGGATCGGGAAGAGGTCGGTGAGGTAGTCCCTGAGGACGTTGCCGGTGGCGGCGATGGTGTCCTCGCCGCGGCGGATGCGCTCGAGGGAGGTCTTCATGGCGTCGACGGGCGCGGCGACGCTGACCTCGAGGCCGTCGGTGTCGTGGTCCGGGAGGTAGGCGTCAAGCTTCTTGATGAGCTCTGCGTCGTGGGCGCGGTCGGAGTCGAGCCAGAAGATGACGGGCGAGCCGGAGGCGCGGGCGCGGTCGACGCCGAGCTTGACCCAGTCGCGGATGGAGACGTCCTTGGTCTGGCACATGCGGAAGATGTCGCCTTCTTGGACGCTCTGCTCTAGGAGGGTGGCGCCGGAGGCGTCCTTGACGCTGATGGTGCCCTCGCCGGAGGCGAAGAAGGTCTTGTCGTGGGAGCCGTACTCCTCGGCCTTCTTGGCCATGAGGCCGACGTTGGCGACGCTGCCCATGGTGGCCGGGTCGAACTGCCCGTTGGCCTGGCAGTCCTCGACGACGGTCTGGTACATCCGCGCGTAGGAGCGGTCGGGCACCATGGCGATGGTGTCCTGGAGGGCGTCGTCGTTGTTCCACATGCGGCCGCCGTCGCGGACGACGTTGGGCACGGAGGCGTCGATGATGACGTTGTTCGGGACGTGGAGGTTGGTGATGCCCTTGCGTGAGTCGACCATCGCGAGGGCGGGGCCGGACTCATAGCAGGCGTTGATGTCGGCCTCGACCTCGGCGCGCTTGTCGTCGGGGAGTCGGTCGAGCTTGTCGAGGACGTCGGCGAGGCCGTTGTTGACGTTGGCGCCGATCTCTTGGAGGGCGTCGGCGTGCTTGTCGAGAGCGTCGGCGAAGTAGACGGAGACGCAGTGGCCGAACATGACGGGGTCGGAGACCTTCATCATGGTGGCCTTGAGGTGCAGGGAGAGGAGCGCGTCCTTCTCCTTGGCCTCAGCGATGGTCGCGGCGAAGAAGGCGCGCAGGGCGGCGACGCTCATGGCCGAGGCGTCGATGACCTCGCCAGCGAGGAGCTCGATGCCCTCCTTGAGGACCTGGGTCTCGCCGCCGGTCGAGGTGAACTCGATCGATGCGGTGGTGTCTG
>JAKVCE010000402.1:0-1489 GCA_022447405.1 Planctomycetota bacterium
GCAGCCGCAGCGAGCTCGAAAGGCCGCCCCCGCCTCCCCAACAGTCGGCGTGATCCCAAGGAGCGGCGACAGCTCGACGCCCGGCTGAATGACCTCGATCTTCCCACGGGGAGCGACGTTGAGCCGAACTAGGTCCTCACGCGTCCGCTCGCTGACCGCGACGAGCCTAGAGGTGCCCGACGCCAAGCGACGCTCAGACCAAGCGAGGGCGCTGGAAACGGGCTTAGAGAAGTAGCCCTCGAGCACGTGACCGTGGAAGGTGTGCACTCGGGCCCAGCCCTTACCGCTAGAGGCAAGCCTCCCTAAGAGCCCAGCCTTCGTGGCGTGGGTGTGGAGCACGTCAGGCTCGAAGGAGGCGAGCGCTCGGCGCAGAGAGCGGAGGGCGGCGAGGTCAGCTCCAGGCCTGGGGTTTCGCCCCAGCCCGGGGACCCTGACCACATCAAGGCCTCTGCGCTGCGCCTCCTCGAAGAGGTCGCCCTCGCCCTCTAATGGAGCGCCTGTGAAGAGACGCAGCTCATGGCCGCGGCTCATGAGCAGCGGGTCGGAGGCGAGCGCTTGCCGCGCTGGCCCGCCGAGGTTCAGCCGCGTCATGACGCGCGCGATGCGCAAGCTGCCCTCCCTTCCCCTCCCATGGGGAGCGCGGAGTGTCTGTTGAATGTGTCCGCGACGAGCTCTTTCAACCCCATGGAAGGGACTCCACAGCCGAGGCTCGACAATCGCTCCAGGCGGGGTGTACGCACGCGCACCTCCTCGAAGTGTTCGCCGAGCTCAACCCTCGGGTCCACCAGCGCGAGCTCCACAGGGGTCGGAGAGGCAGCGGCGACAGCCTCGGCCAGCTCCAGTACGCTCGCGCGCGCCGAGCCCCCTACGTTGAGCGGCCCCTCGGGGACCGTCGGGTGGGCGGCCAAGCGCGCGAGAGTTGCGGCGACCTCATCCACATGGGCGTATGTGCGCAGAGAGCGCCCGTCCCCGTGAACGTTGAGCGGGTGGCCGGCCTTCGCGGCCTCGATGAAGCGCGGGAGGACGAAGCCTCGCGCGGCGTCTTGGCCTGGCCCCACGACCTTGAAGAAGCGCAGGTGCACAGGGCCCAGCCCCCGCGGCCAGAGCTCCCGGGCGCCGTCCAAGACCCGCTCTCCGTGCACCTTGCTCGCCGCATAGGCCCATCGACCGACGCCATTCACTGGCCGCAGCGGAGACTCCTCATGGAGTTCCCCATCATGTTCTCGGTACACCTCCGATGAAGAGGCAGCGAAGAGGCGTGGCCGCTCACTCTGCGGGAGCATGGCGAGAGCCTGCAGCAAGCCCTCGGTTGCGGACTCATTCTCGTGCCGCGCGGCATCAGGATCCTCGAGAACAGCACGCACGCCGACTTTGTGCGGAATTGTCTGCCAAAGTCTTGGATGCTCGGTGGGTTCGCTGACGCCAACAACGGTACGCACATCGCCTGGGACACCAAGATGTTGGTCTTGGCGGGCAGCATCATGTCCCA
>JAKVCE010000402.1:1499-2426 GCA_022447405.1 Planctomycetota bacterium
GTCGCGGCCTCGTTCTCACGCCGCGCGGCCTCGGGGTCCTCGAGCACAGCGCGCACGCCGACCTTGGCGGCGAGGTGAAAGACCACGTCAAAGGGACCAGCATCGAAGAGGATCCGAGCGACGTCCTCGGCCCGGGACACGTCGACCCGGCGCTGATGAAGGCCCTCCCGCCCGGCGGACCAGGAGCTCTGCCCAGCAGAGAGATCATCTAGCGCGTGCACCTCTACACCCGCTGCTCTCAGTTGCGCGCAGAGAGCGCTTCCCAAGAAGCCCGCGCCGCCCGTGACCAGGGCGCGTGAGGGAGCTTGGAACTCGAACAGGGGACGCATACAGGAGTTAGGGACGATAGCTGCGGGCGACTCTTCCCGCAGGTCATCGGAGTCTACGCCCGCGTTGGGGGTCACTCCAGAGACACGAGCGCCTTCAGACCCCCAGGAGGAGCAGGTGGTAGGCAAAGAGGAGGGTGTAGGCCACCCCAGCGATCCAAATCCCGAGCCTGGCCGCCGCGAAGTTCTTGTGCAGCAAGAGCACTAAGAGGGCGATCGAGATGAGGCTGCACTTGATCCCGACAAAGCCCAGATGCCCTGTCCGGAGGAGCTGCTCGGCGATCGGGTTGAGCTCAACCCCGCCAGCCTGGAGGTGGTGAAGGGTAAAGAAGCTGTCCGCCACGTTGGCTACGGCGATCCAGGCCAGGACGCCCAATATGGGCCAATCGTAGAGATCCACGAAGGTGCCCTCTCGCTCTTCACCCCGCCTGACAGCCCTCCGCCTGCCTCCAAGGAGGGAGTAGCGAGAGAGCCTGGGCGTGGAGGAGCGCCGGCGGTCGTGACTGCCCCTGCGCTCAGGGCTCTCGTGCGTGCTGGAGGCTGTGGTCATGGTGGATCGGGGGACTCCTAGTCTCCAATCGGCTTCATAGGCCGCGCATCT
>JAKVCE010000403.1 GCA_022447405.1 Planctomycetota bacterium
CGCCTGAGCTGTTCCAGAGCGTGCCCCTCACCTCAGCGGCGAAGGCCGAGGCCCTGGGGTTCCCCGTGACCCCGCTCGGTGCGCCGCCCTGTCCCGCCACGCCCTGTCCCTGCACCGCTGGCGCGCCGGCGAGGAGCGGCGTCATAGTCAGGAGGGAGAGGAGTGCGTTGAACATGGCTCGCAGGGAGATCTTACCCGGAAGCGTCCCCGGGGAGCGCCTCAGGCGGTCTCCAGGGCTCTCACGGGACGATCACGTACAGGGGGAGGTTCGCAGCGTCCTTCTCTGTGAGGGTCAACTCACCCCGTTCAGGGTTGAACTCGAAGGGGGCGGGCTCGCCTTCGCGGAGGACGACCCGGGGAGCGACGTCGAAGCCGTCGAGCACGAGGCGCGTGGTGCGCTGACTCTGCGGGGTGCGGCCGGGCTGCTCGCCGAGGATGAGGCGGATTGTCTTCTCGGTGTTGAGTCCGAGGTCTTGGGAGCGCACGCGTAACTCTTCGATGTTGCGGAGCCCGTCGAGGTACAAGAGGTTGGAGCCAGAGTCAGCGTGCCAGCGCCAGGCGCTGAAGCCACCAGAGACGGCCTGCTCGAGGTCGAAGTGGAGCCAGCGTCCGTCGTGGATAGCGAGGACCGAGTGCGTGCCCTCCGTGGGCAAGACCAGGCGCTTCGTCTCGAGGAAGTCCAAGGCCTCGACCTCATCGAGGGTGTCCCAGACGTGCTGTGAGCTGCGCTCCTCATGGCAGTCCACCTCACCCCCGAAGCGCATCAGGTGGCGTAAGAGGGCGCGAGTTTGGCGGACGAGGTGCTTGAGCGGGTCCTGAGGCGCGCACCAAGTCTGCACCGCGACGTGCCCGAGGTTGCGGGCGAGGTCTGAGCGCCGGTCGACCCCAGACCAGGGGGTGAGCTCGATGGTGCTGGCCTGCTGATAGGCGAAGGGACGCTCGTAGGGAGATCCGTTGAACATCAGCGGGTGCTCCAAGACAGAGGTGTCCTGTGCGCGGTGCCAGATGTCGCGCATGGAGACGGTGCCGGTGTGATTGACCACCGCAGCGAACATGGCCTGGTCAGGGTTCAGGTGGCGCGCGGCGAAGTTCAGGGCGCAGCCGCCGCCCATGGAGAAGCCGACCCCGTAGATGCGGGCGCGGTCGATGCGGACGACCTCGCTGAGCCAGTCGATGACGACGCGGATGTTCTGCTGGGAGTACGAGATCCCGCAGTTCACCTCATGGGCTCCCAAGGGAGCGACGACGTACCAGCCGCGGCTCATCGCCTCGTCGAAGAGGTTCGTGTGGAGGTACGTGTCGCGCTCTGAGGCCGAGTACTGGTGGAAGCAGACGAGCAGGGGCGCGGGATCGATCGGGGCAGCGGGGACACCGACGATGAAGCGCTCCTCCCAGTCCGTCCCTGTGGACTCCATCGTGAGTGAGTAGACGCCGGGCTCGAGGACCTCGTCTACGCGGACGCTGGGTCCGTCGAAGCTGGAGTGTGCGCCGCCGAGGACCTGGGCGGTGGTGTCGCCGTGCCCGAGGGCCTCTCCGTTCAGGCCACGGGTCGGAGCGTCTTGGGGTGAGAGGAGAGCGAGCGCTGAGAGAAGAAGTGCTGAGTGCATGGTGTCGCGGGTGGTTTGGGAGTGCCCCGTGGGGGCTGCGGTCTCCCGGAGTGGAGGGGGCCTCTTGCCACAGCGGCCCCACGAAGAAACCTACCCCGGCCCAGACCCCCGGGCGGAGACACGCCCTCTGATAGGCCCGAAAAGAGCCCCTTTGGGCGCAAAGTACTCTGAAATAGAGACTTGCGGCCCTCGCTAACCCACGTTTGGGTCAGCCCTCAGCGGCTGATTTTTTTTGCAGAGCCTCTAAAAAGCTGCGCTCGATCACCACGATTCGAGGCTCTCTCCAGGTCGTGTACCACTCCCAATTGACCTCTCTGGGGCCAAAGGAGGCCACCAGCGACCCCGGGAGATTGGACTCCAAGGTGCCGGTTGGGTCGGTGGGGAAGGCGTTCAGGGCGACCTCAGCGGGTCGGAAAGCGGCCAGGTCTGCGGGCGCGTCCTGGTCCACGATCATCCAATCGGGCTGCTCACCCAGTGTGGCGTAGAGCTCGCGCGCGAGGGGTTCGGAGAAGAACACGCTGCGCTCACCGCGCTCCTCCTCCAGCCAGCGCTCGAGCGCTCCCAGGTCATCCCTGGTGGCGGCTTGGCGCGCCTGGATCGAGCTCGCCGCAGACCAAGTCCACGCCCCATTCATCGCCAAGATCACGGCTCCCATGAGCCCAGCCACGACTCGCGCGCGCCCTGTGAGGGAGCTCGCGAGGGCGCTGAGGCCGCGGGCGGAGAAGAGGGCGAGGAAGGGCGCGATGGGCAGGAGGTTTCGGACGAAGAGGACCTTCTGCGTGGAGAAGAAGAGCAGCCAGCTGATGGGGACC
>JAKVCE010000404.1 GCA_022447405.1 Planctomycetota bacterium
CCATCCTCTCCACCATTACCGCCCCTGCCGCTCTCATCATTTCCTTCCTCATCATAATCATCCTCCCCATCATCCTCTTCGCTCTCACTGCCGCCGACACGCGCGCAGACATCGTCTGGACCGGAGCTGTGGATGACGACATCTTCAACGAGGCGAACTGGGACCTCTCGGGCTCGACGGTCACAGTCATCGACCCGAACGTGACCATCGATGACGACGTCGTCATCGCGAACGCCGCCGCGCCGGTGGTGTTTCCCGACATCCCCAGTCAGGTCCGCTTTCAGCTCGCTGACACTCGGACCCTGACCATCGACAACTCCACCGTCCTCGTCGCGAACAACGACGGCTTCGGCGGCGTCCCCGGCACCACGAATGGCCCGACGGTGCAGCTCCTGAACGGCGCGCACCTCACGACCTTCTTCATCGTCTACCGGCTCACGCTGGACGTGACGCCGGGTTGCACCGCTGTCCTCGGAGGAGGCGGCGCCCCGATCAACGGCGCGTGGGTGAACCTCTCTGGCGGGACGCTCTTGAGCTTCACGAACGAGACCGTCGCTGACTTCCTCAACGAACACCTGACCCGTATCACGGTCGACTGGGCGCCCGCGGTCGTTGACGGCAACATCACCGTCGCGAGCGACGGCGCAGCGGGCTGCGTCGTGAACGTCATCTCTCCGGTGACATCCTTTTGCGCTGGTGACCAGGGCACGTGCCCTTGTGGAAACGACAACGACGGCTCCAACGGTTCGGCTGGTTGTGCGAACGGCGCCAACTCAGGCGGTGCGGCGCTCTCCTCGCTCGGCTCTACCTCTGTCTCCGCGGGGGACCTCGCGCTCACCTTCCAAGGTGGCCTTCCCAATCAGCCGTGCCTCTTCTTTCAAGGGAACAACGCGGTGGGTGGCGGCGCGGGAGTGCAGTTCGGTGACGGCTTGCGCTGCGCAGGCGGCGGAGTCATTCGTCTGCAGGTGCGCTTCGCGGACGCGAACGGAGACGCGGAGACGAGCCTCAACATCCCCGCAGCTGGGGCTTGCACCGTCGGTGACACGCGCAGGTATCAGGGCTGGTACAGAGACCCCAACCTGACCCTCTGTGGCGCCGGGTTCAATCTGACGAACGGGCTTGAGCTGACCTGGGGAGGTTGAGCCTTCGCTCTGCGCTCAGGCCGGCTCACGCTGCGCCGCGCGCGACTTCCGTCTGCTCCATCCCCACGTCATGAGCGCCAAGAGGAGCAGGGCTAGAGAGGCGTTTCGGGCCTGCTCTGTGTATCTCCAAGCACGCTGATACTCGGGGCGGAGCGGGCCTTGGGTCTTAGAGAACTCCTCAGAGGACCCGTAGGTTATGGCTTGGTAGGGGAGGATGTCTTCGATCAAGGCGCCGTCTGTGAAGTGGATCTTGCGGTTGATGCTCTGCACGTCCGCCGTCCTCAAGCTGCCGGCGAACAGCAGCACCGCGGGGATGAGGGCGACGAAGAAGCTCGTCGCGGTGCGCGTGGTGTCACGCAGGAAGGAGATCGCGAGGAGGAAGTAGCAGATCGCGCTCGTGCCCAGGCCGGCGAAGAGGATGGTGTCGAAGTGGCTGTAGGCCTGAGCCAGCTCTCCTGCGATGAGGTAGTCGCCGTCACGCTCTATGCGGAGGTTCGCCGTCAAGACGTAGACCAAGCGGGTCGCGAGCCCGATGAGCGCTGGGATCGCCGCGAAGACAGCGACGCTCCGCTGGTGGTCCCGGTGTCTAGAGCCTGCTAGCAGGGCGGCGAGAAGGACGCAGGTGGGGTATAGGATCGCTGCGAGCAGTCCTAGAACCCCCGTCAGGCGGAAGAGGTCGATTAGCGGCATGTGGGAACGGCGGCGGGGACAGGATTATATTCACAAGGCCTGCTTTGTCGAGCCTATATAGGAAAGCCTAAGTAAATAGTGGGCTAGTGAGCGGTTCATGAACGAAAGAGCGGCGCCGCCCGCAGGCGCCGCCGCTCTTGTGTTCGCCTCACCCGACCCTGTTCGGGTCAGGTGAGCTTCAGGGGCTCAGGCTCCCCAGGTGATCTCGTAACCGTTGGAGAGGTTGAAGAGGCTGGAGCAGGGAGAGGTGCCCGTGTCCCGATACCAGTACTGGTATCGCTTGGTGTCTCCAGCGCTCACAGCGCCATCGGTCGAGACCGACACCGACGTGCTCGTCGAGAAACCGTTTGCCGGGTTGGCAAAGGTGATCTCCAAGCGTCGGACGCCGCCGCCTGCGCAGCGCAGGCCGTCTCCGAAGACGTTGCCGTCGCCGCTGTTCACGGCGTTGTCGCCCTGGAAGTAGAGGCCGGGCCCGTCTGTCAGGTTGGTCGCGCTGAGGACGAGGTCGTCTGCGCCGATGCTGGCAGAGCCTGAGCCCGACAGCAGCGCGCCGCTACCCGTGTCATTCGCGCAGCCTTCGCCAGCG
>JAKVCE010000405.1 GCA_022447405.1 Planctomycetota bacterium
GCAAGCCGGCGAAAATATCGTCCAAGCCTATGGCCTCGCGTTGCCGCTCCGGCGTGATTCGGACTCGGACGGTTGGCCCGACGTCATTGACCCCTGCCCCCAATCTGCGGGCCTCAAAGACGGCTGCAATTGAGCCCTCGCGCCGATGCGCTACCCTCGGGTTTGTGGGCACACGCGCAGACATCAAGATTCGAGCCTGGCGCGCAGGCGCCGGGCTCGCCCTGCTGGTCGCCTCCTGCGGCACGACGCCAGCGCCCGCGACACCTTCGAACGCGGTTGTGATCGCTCATCGCGGCGCGAGCGGGTACCTGCCTGAGCACACCCTCGAGGCGTACACGGTCGCATGGGAGATGGACGCCGACTTCCTCGAGCCGGACCTTGTGATGTGCAGAGATGGTCACCTCATCTGCTCGCACGACCTCACGATGACGGAGCGCTCGAACGCCGCGCTCCTCTACCCAGACCTCGCGGACTCAGACGGCAAGGTCTGGATCAAAGACCTCTTCCTCGCCGAGCTCCGGATGGTCGAGGTCACCAACGAGGAGGGAGAGGGCTCCTATCGCTATGCGACCCTCGAAGAGCTCCTCGGCCTCGTCCAGTTGCTCTCGGCACGCACAGGGGAGAAGGTCGGCCTCATCCCAGAGCTCAAGGCGCCAGCGTGGCATCGCAGCATCGGCCTTCCAATGGAGGGGGCGCTCATGGAGGCCCTCGCTAGAGGCGGCTACCTCTCGCGCGGCGACCCGGTCGTCATCCAGTGCTTTGATCGGGACAGCCTGCAGAGGATGCGCGCCGAGCACGGCTGCACCTTCCCGCTCGTGCTCTGCCTGAGGCGGGAGCCCCTAGGGGACGACCTCGGCTGGGCGGCGGAGCACTGTGAAGGGGTCGCGCCGCACCGTAAATCGATAGAAGACCCCGAGACCGGGGTGAAGACTGAGTTGATTACGCGAGCGCACGAGCTGGGCCTCTCGGTCTTCCCGTACACCTTCGGGGACGAACAAGAGGCCATGCGCCGCTTCATTTATCAGTACGGGGTAGAGGGTGTGTTCACCGACTACCCCGACAAGGGCGTCGCCGCGAGGGGCAGGCCTTAGGCGTTCCGCGCGAGCAACGCCAGGCCTTCGCGGGCTTGCGCGAAGAGCTCTCGCGGCCCGCTCGCGTCGCGCAGCCGCCGCATGAGCCAGCTCGGTCGGAGGTAGAAGCGGCGGATCATGCGGCGCTTGAAGCGCTCGACCTCTTCCCTTGAGAGCGCGTTCGTGGGCATCGCGACGGTCGCGCCAGACTGGTCCATCACAAGCTCATCGGCTCCGACCATCCCTGCCGCGATGACGTCACCTCGGAAGGAGGTCCCGAAGCGCGGGACGGCGACGTTGAGGCTCATGAAGTCGAGGTCGAGTGAGAGCGCGAGGTCGAGGGTGCGCTCGAGCGAACCCTCAGTCTCATCTGGGAGTCCGACGACAAAGGTCCCGACGGTGCGCAGTCCATGAGAGCGCGCTCTGGCAAAGGCGCCGCGCACAGAGTTGCTGGCGTAGCCCTTCTTGCAGGCTTCGAGGACTGCGTCATCCGCGCTCTCGACCCCCATGATCAAGGTGTGGCAGCCCCCTGTGTGCATGGCGTTGAGAAGCTCGTCGTCGGCGAGGTCGGGCCTGGTGAACGCGGTCCAAGAGAGGTCGCGCTCAGCGAAGGCCCGCGCGAGCTCGAGCGCTCGCGCGCGATGAACTCCAAAGGTCTGGTCCGCGACAAAAAGCTCCGTGGTGCCGCTCTCGATGAGCGCGTCTACCTCTTCAAGGACGTCTTCGACCGGGCGAGTCGAGTGTCCAAGGGTGCTGATCACGCAGAAGGTGCAAGGCCAAGGGCAGCCGTAGTCTGTGAGGACAGTGGCGAAGGGTTGGCGTCGCGCAAAGGAGAAGCGGTAGCCCTTGGAGGGGAAGAGCTCGTGTAGTGGCCGCGGGAGCCGATGCTCTCGACCTCGACGCGGCTCATCGCGGCTCACCACCTCCCCGTTCGCGCGCCGCCACGTCGCCCTCAGGACCTCTTCTTCTCGCCCCGCTAGGAGGTGGTTCGCGTCAGCCGTCGTGAAGTCGTCGAGAACAACCTCAAGCCAGGGCTCCTCCCGCAGGCGCTCATGTGCGTCCTCGTGCAGGACGTCCCCGATCGCGAAGATTCGCCTCCCGAAGCGAGCCTGGCTTGAGAGGAACTCGCGGTCTTCGTCCCAAGACACAGAACCGACGAGAGAGATGATCGCGTCAGGGGAGTCTCTGTCGATGCGAGCAGAAGCGGCCGCAGGGGAGAGCCCCTCTGCGATGCAATCGAGGACGCTGACCTCGTGCTCTCTCGCGATCGTCCCAGAGAGCGCGAGCAGGTCGACAGGGTGGAAATTGTAGTTGGACTTTGTGGTCTTAGAGC
>JAKVCE010000406.1 GCA_022447405.1 Planctomycetota bacterium
AGAGATACCCAATGGGTATGTCGCAAACTCCGGCACTACCGTTTCACTTGAAGACTACAACGGCAACTCGTATTTCATCGCTTACGGCTACCTCGTCGACGCCTGATCGGAGGATCAACACATGAAGAACATTCAAATCACACTCCAACCTCTCTCACTCATCGTCGGTGCGCTCCTAGTGGGACTCGTCACGGTGACGGTCAGCGCGATCTCTCCTGCTGGCGGACCTACCGACAGGGACGCTCAACTGATGGTGATCGATGGTCAGTCGTCTGCGCGGGATCGCGTGCTCATCAGGGCGGGAGAAGCCAACGCATACACGGTGCCCACAGGCAAGATCCTCATCATTGATGGGCTCGGCAATACGACTGAAAGCCATACCGCGTCTCTATATATCGACGGAAAAAGATCTGGAATCGTACGAATGAGGAATGACTTCTCGGCTGGGAACGCACCGATGTCGATACCTGGAATCCGAGCGGATTCGGGCTCTGTAGTTGTGGTCGAGGTACACCAAGATGGGGGCTTAGCGACCGGCTACCTAGTCGACGCCTGATCCAGACCCCCCTTAAGCGATCAAACCAAGACCTCACGCAACACTCGGCCATGCACGTCCGTCAGGCGGACGTCGCGGCCGGCGTAGCGGTAGGTGAGCTTTTGGTGGTTGAGGCCCATCTGGTGCAGCACCGTGGCCCAGAGGTCGTAGACGTCGGCGCGGCCGTCGACGACGTGGTAGCCGAGCTCGTCGGTCGTTCCATAGACCGTGCCGCCCTTCACTCCACCACCCGCGAAGAAGACGCTGAAGGCGTAGGGGTTGTGGTCACGACCGTCTGAGCCCTGAGAGAACGGCGTCCGGCCGAACTCGCCCGCCCACACGATCAAGGTCTCGTCCAAGAGGCCGCGCGAGCGCAGGTCCTTGATGAGCCCCGCGATGGGCTGGTCCACCTGGAAGGCCATGGCGGCATGGCCCGCCTTCAAGGCGCCGTGCTGGTCCCAAGGGTTCGCAGCGCCGCCCGCGCCGATGCCCTTCGTGATGCAAGAGAGCTCGATGAAGCGCACGCCGCGCTCCACGAGACGACGGGCCAAGAGACACTGGCGGGCGTAGGCGGCTTTGGTGGGCTCCTTCGCGTCCAAGCCATAGAGCTTCCGAGTCGCCTCCGTCTCGCCAGAGATGTCACACACCTCCGGCACCTCGGCCTGCATGCGGTAGGCCGTCTCGTAGTTCTTGATCGCCGCCTCGAGCTCAGGGTCCGCCTGACGCTTGACGAAGCCGCGGTCCAAGCGCTCGATCAACTCCAGGTGACGGCGCTGCTCGTCATCGCGCAAGCCTGGCACGATGTTCCGCACCGCAGGCTCGCGGTCCGCGCCCACGATCGAGGCCTGGTGGTGCGAGGGCAGGAAGCCGCTGGAGAAGAGCCCCACCCCGCCGTGCGGCGGCACAGCCCCGCCCGACTGCAAGACCATGAAGCCCGGCAGGTCCTCGTTGGCGCTCCCGAGCCCGTAGTGGATCCAAGCGCCGGCGCTCGGGTGACCCATGAAGGGGAAGCCCGTGTGGATGAGGTAGTTGCCCTGCGCGTGCTCGTTCACGCTGCTCGTCATCGAACGCACCACCGCCAGCTCGTCAGCCACCGTCGCGAGCTCCGGGAACATGGAGCTGATCTCCATCCCGCTCTCGCCGTGGCGCTTGAAGGTGAAGGGCGAGGCCATCACGTTGCCGTTCTGGTTGAACTGCGTGCGCTCCACCGTGACGGGCATGGGTTTGCCGTGCAGGCGCTCCAGCTCCGGCTTGGGGTCGAAGGAGTCGACCTGCGACACCCCGCCCGACATGAAGCAGAAGATCACGTGCTTGGCGCGCGGCAGGTGGTGCGGGCCGGGCGTCCCGTCCGCGAGGCCTGCGAAGGCGGGCTTGGCCATCAGCCCCTGGAGGGCCGCCATGCCGAAGCCGGTGGAGGTGTGGCGCAGGAGCTCGCGCCTGGAGTACTGGTGGTCGCTCATCGGAGGTACAGGAACTCCTTCAAGTTGAACATGGCGTGGGCCACCCGGGACCAGGCGTCTTCCTCTCGCGCGGGCTCACCAAGCTCCGAGAGCTGGGCGCGAGCTCTGGCGACAGATTCCTCCAGCTCTTCAACCCGCGCGCGGCCCTCGTCGTCCAAGGCCGCTAAGACCTCAGCGCGCGAGACGAAGGCGCCGCCCGAGTACGAGGCCTGGACCTCTTCTTCAGAGAGCGCGCGCAGGTGGAGCCGCGCCTCCCGCACCACGCCGCGCAAGAGCCTCCCGCCAGAGGGCGCGCCGTGGCGCAGACCGATGAGCACCTGACTCTCGCCCGCGGGGAAGCTCGCGCGCCCCGACTTCCGGTACGGGGTCCCGTAAGGCGCGCCGTTTCGATACGCGCGGATCAGGCCG
>JAKVCE010000407.1 GCA_022447405.1 Planctomycetota bacterium
GCCCGCGTCCTCTTGGTCGCCGCCATGAACCCGTGTCCCTGCGGCTGGCTTGGCCACCCAAAGATGACCTGTCGCTGCAGTCCGAACACGATCTCGCGCTACCGCGGCAGGATCTCCGGCCCCTTCCTCGACAGAATCGACCTGCGCGTCGAGGTCCCGCCGCCCTCTCTGGATGAGCTCCTTGGTAAGTCCCAAGGAGCGACCTCACCGAGCGAAGAGGAGCTGCGCGAGCGCTTGGGGTGCGCCTCGGCTGTACGCGCCGCGCGAGGGCAAGAGCTCCCCAACGCAACGCTCTCTCCCGACGAGTTGAACGAGTGGGCGTCGCTGGACGCGAAGGGAGTCTCCGTCTTGGAGAGGGCCGCCGCGCGAGGGACTTGGACCGCACGCGGGCTCCAAGTCATCCGCAGGGTCGCGCGCACAGTGGCTGACCTCGACGACTGCAAGGAGGTCCGGGCGACGCACGTGGCGCAGGCGATCGCGCTTCGTGCATGCCTCTAGTGCTTTTTTGTTGCTGGAATTGCTCTCTTTGAACCGACTAAATCACTACAGAAGTCATCCTGTTTGCCGGAAGTAGAGACCTCCCCATGACCAAGCAAACCGCCACGTCCCCCGTCTGGTTCCACCCCATTTTCCTGAAGTGCATGAGGTGGTCTCTCCCGTGTTTTTTGATCTTTGCAGGATCTGATTTCATTGAAGGAGACCTCCTGTGGGCTGGCATCTTTGCCTTCCTTGGACTGTGGGGCCTGATCTTCCGAACTAAGGCGGTGAATCAAACACCCTGGATCACGGTTGGCGTGCGCCTCTCCGTCGCTGCCGCCTTCTTTTACACAGGGATGTATATCGAAATGGGCGACCTCCCCTTTGGCATTGGCTTCGGAGTCGGAGGTTACCTGGTCTACGCATGGCTCTTCAGGCCCGACTGGAGCACTTCGGCACTTGGGATAGCGGACACCGAAACGGCCAAGGACAACCCAAGCACCGAAGAGAGCGACACACCTGACTGAGTTGAGCGCGCCCGACTCGCGCGCCTACTCGTGCCGCAGGGCCTCGACGGGGTCCATGTTGGCGGCGCGCCAGGCGGGGTAGATGCCGAAGATGACGCCGATCCCAGCAGAGATCATGAAGGCAAAGATCGGCGCCTGAGGCGTGACGATCGTGCGCATGTTGGCGAAGTACTCGATGGCCGTCGGGATGATGAGACCGAGGCCGATCCCGAGGAGGCCGCCGCCGACCGAGAGGACGACCGTCTCGACGAGGAACTGCGTCACGATGTGGCGGCGCTTCGCGCCGAGAGCCCGGCGGATACCAATCTCACGGGTGCGCTCTGTGACCGTCGCGAGCATCACGTTCATGATCCCGATCCCACCGACCAAGAGGCTGATCCCCGCGATCGACCCCAGGACGATGTTGAAGATGCGCTTGGTCTCTTCGCGACGCAGCATCAGCTCCAAGGGCACGACGATCTCGTAGTCACGATCCTTGTGGTTCCGCGAGAGCATCTCCCGGCAAGCGTTCGCGACGAAGAGCACGTTCTCCTGGTCACCGACGTCGACGATGATCTCGTGGTAGTCGATCTCCTGCATATCGAAGGAGCCTGCGCGACGCTTGACGAGCATCTCACCCCACCAGCGCTCACCTGTGGCCCGAGGGATGAAGATCTCGCTAGTGACCTCCGTCCCAGCCTTCGCCACGTCGTCGCCCATGCGCACACGCGGGAGGAGGGTGCCGACGACGCGGAAGTAGTCGCCGCCGATCCGAACCCGCTCGTTGATCGGGTCAATCAGCGGAAATAGCAGGCGCCCGAGCTCATGGCCGAGGACGCAGACGTTCGCGACTGTCTTCTCATCTACCTCCGTGAGGAAGCGGCCGCGTGAGAGCTCACGCCCAGTCACCTTGAGGTAATCAGGGGTCGTGCACAGCACCCTCGGAGAGATCGCGATCTGACCACGACGCACCTCGTCAGGGAGCTCACGGATCGGGACCGCGCCCTTCACTCCGGGGAAGGTCCCAACGATCCGGTCGTAGTCCTCTTTGGTCAGGCCATAAGAGAGGACGCGAGAGTCCGAGGCAGAGTTCTCCTCCGCTGGCTTGACGCTGCGCAAGATGACATTTTGGCTGCCGAGGCGGCGGATCTGCTCCTGCGCCGCCTTCTTTTGCTGTGCTTCGCTGGGTAATAGTTTAAAATCCCTTTTTGCTTTTGTTCGTGTTTTCCAGCAACGGGGAGAATGATATTGTTGTAGTAGAAAGGTTGCATCTTTGTAGATATCCGCTGCCTTTTTTTCTTTTTTTTTTTTGCTTTTGTCCTTGAGAGATGCCTTGTATTCAATTTGTTTCTTCAATCTGTTGCGGTAATCATCATGTGATGCCTTTGCTTTTTTCTTGGATACCGAAATCAATGA
>JAKVCE010000408.1 GCA_022447405.1 Planctomycetota bacterium
CGACAGTATGGGGCTGCGCAAACGAAAAGGACATGCGCGCGTGCGTACGGAGCCATCTCCCGCGGCGCAGCGCCGAGCGCGGGTCGCTCCCTCTGCCCCATGCCCCGCTGGCGGCTGTACCCCCTGCGCCGTCGAGCCCTCTGGCGCCTGCTCTCCGAGGGTACCGGAGTCGGCCCGCGCCGCGAACACGTCGACAACATCCTCACCGCCCTCGAGCGAGGCCGGTGCGAGCGCTTCGCGCTCCCCAAGGGCTGGATCCTTCAGCTCAGGTCATCCACCCTCCACCTGCTCCCTCCCCGGGACCACCACGCGCTGCGAGCCGACTTCGACGTCGCCCAAGGCCAGGCCGCGCTCCCCTTTGAGCAGGCAAGGAGCCTCGCGCTCCCCCCGGAAGGACTCCGACTCAGCGTCCCCGGGTCCGTAGAGCTCCCCGATGGTCGCGCCCTGAGCGCCGAGCTCATCTTGGATGACCCCTCCGCAGAGTTCCCCCGCTCTCCCGTCTGCGTCGAGCTCGACGCCGAGGACCTACAAGGCGATCTACGATTGCGCTTCCCTGCTCCTGGAGACCGCTTCCACCCCCTAGGTGGCCCAGGCTCACGCCGCCTCTCCCGCTTCCTAGCCGACGCGGGGGTCCCGAGAGAGGAGCGCAGCAGGGTCCCCCTGGTCTTCGCTGACGGTCAATTGATCTGGGTGGCTGGCATCAGGCCTGCGCATCACAGGCGCGTGAGCCACCGCACGGCAGAGCGCCTGCGCCTGACCCTGCACCGAGCGGCCCCCGCCTCCTGAGACAGGCGCGAGAACAGCCTGCGAGAGCAGGCTCCTCGCGGTGACTTCTGGCCGCCCTCGGGGTACCCTTCGTGCTCAATATCAGCACGTGAAAGTCACCCTGAGAAAGAATCGAGAGCGCCTCACCGAGAGGATCGCAGAGGCCTCAAGCGCCGCAGACCGTTCGCCCTCCGAGCTGTGCGTCGTCGCTATCACCAAGTACGTAGAGCCTGAGGCTGCCCTCGCGCTCGCCGAGCTGGGCCAGCGAGACCTCGGAGAGAACCGGGCGGCCTCCCTAGAGGCCAAGGCCGCCGCCTTCCGCGCTGCAGAGGCCCAAGCGCGCTGGCACTTTGTGGGACACCTGCAGCGCAACAAGGCGCGCCGCGTCGCGAAGATCGCTGACG
Source organism: Planctomycetota bacterium (assembly GCA_022447405.1). Taxonomy (GTDB): domain Bacteria; phylum Planctomycetota; class UBA1135; order UBA1135; genus JAKVCE01. Next base: position 1,170 of record JAKVCE010000408.1, read on the forward strand.
TGATCCACTCCGTCGACACGCCGCAGCTCATCCGCACCCTCGACCGCATCGCCATGGAGGAAGAGCGCAAGCTCGAGCTCTTCCTCGAGGTGCGGCTCACTGATGAACCGACCAAGCATGGCTTCAGCGAGGAGGAGCTCTCCCAAGGCCTCGACGCCTTGCGCGAGTCCCCCCACCTCGTCGCCCTCGGCCTCATGGGCATGTCACCTGCACGCGGAAGCAGCGCGACGGCGGGAGACGCCTTCTCTCGCCTGCGCGCCCTCGCAGACTCGCTAGAGGCTGACCCCGCCACGCGCGCGCTCTTTCACAGTGAGCGCGTCCTGACATCCATGGGGATGAGCGGGGACTTCCCTCAAGCGATCGCGGCCGGCGCTGACTATCTGCGAATCGGGTCCTCCTTCTTTGAAGGCCTAGACCAAGAGCCGAAGGAGGTCCCCGCGTGAGCCAGCGCCTCGGACTCCTGCTCTCCGCGGGCTCTGCCGAGCCCACCCCGCTCCCTGAGCGCGGCAGGCTCACGATCGGCTCTTCACCTGAGAACGCCAACCTCGTGCTCACAGCCCAAGGTGTCGCCGAGGTCCACTGCATCATCGCCCGCACCAAGGACGGCGGGTGGGCCGTCCAAGACATGGGCAGCGACTTCGGCACCCTCCTAGATGGGCAACGCGTAGACGTCGCCAGGCTCCGCGCGGGCCAAACCCTCCTGCTCGGCTCAGCGAGCTTGAGCGTCGTAGACCTGGCAGCGGACAGCGAAGAAGCTGCCCCAGCCCCCCCTGAGGAGACCAAACTCACCCCTGAGCCCCTCCCGGAGAGGCCGACCATACAGCCAGCGTCCGTAAAGCCGAGCGCCCCAACAACTAGAGACGCAGGCTTCCTGGAGATTCCCGGGTATTCAATCCAAGAGACCCTCGGTCGCGGCGGCATGGGCGCAGTGTTCCGCGCGAAGCAAGACCGACTCCACCGCGACGTCGCGCTCAAGGTCCTCTCACCAAAGCTCGCAGCTGACACCGACTTCGTCCGACAGTTTCACCGTGAGGCGCAGGCCGCGGCTGCGCTCAATCACCCCAACGTGGTCACGGTCTATGACGTCGGTGAGGCCAGCGGGACGCACTTCCTCGCCATGGAGTACATGGACAACGAGAGCCTCGAGGAGCTCTTGACCAAGGAGGGGCGACTCCCGTGGGAGAGCGTCGCCGAGCTCCTCTTGGGGGCCGCGAAGGGCCTCGTCTATG
>JAKVCE010000409.1 GCA_022447405.1 Planctomycetota bacterium
GATGGGAGAGAACCCCGACGACATCTCCTTCTACTCCTTCAACGACGGCAGCTACTTGATCCGCGTTCAGGACCAGGTGCTCTTTGACTCTGGCTCTGCAGAGATCAACGAGGCTGGTCGGAAGGCGCTCATTGATGTCTGCACTCAGATCAACGGCAACCCTCACGGCAGGATCTGGGTCCGCGGTCACACCGACAATGACCCGGTGAAGCGCCCCGCTACCCTCGCCAAGTTCCCGCACGGGAACCTGCAGCTCTCCGCAGCGCGTGCCGTCGAGGTCGCGATGGTGATGATCACTGACGGCGAGATCGGCGCAGATGACATCTCCGTGATGGGCTTCGGCGAGCACATGCCCTTGAAGGAGAACAACAGCGCGGACAACAAGCGCTACAACCGCCGAGTCGAGATCTACGTCTCGAGCGGAGAGTAGCTAGCAGCTCGCGCGGCGTGGCGCTCTGAGTGCCGCGCTCACGCGCGCCATTAGGCTTTGGATAACGCGGCGAGGAGAGACGGCAGAGTTCTCCTCGCCGCGACTCTGTCTGCCCTCGCCCTCGCCGCTTGTGGCGGACCTAGCGCAGAGGAGGAGCGCGCCCTCGTGCGGCTCGAGCGCTTGGTCTTCGTGCCGCCTGGTGTGTGCAGCATCGGGCTCGCGGGCTTGGATTGCTCCAATCCGGAGGCGCTCCTGGTCGACCGTTACGAGGTCACGAGGGGGGAGTGGCAGGCGCACCTCTCTCGTACCTTAGATACCGCGAGGGGGCCGGGAGCGCTCGTCTGGGACCGCTGGGCTGAAGACTCAGAGACCCTGCCAGCGACCTTCATGACCCAGGCAGAGGCTATGGAGTTCGCCTCCCAGGAGGGGATGCGGCTCCTCACCCAGCGGGAGTGGCTGCGGACCTCCGCAGGGACCCGCGCGCAGCCTTGGCCTTGGGGGACCTCCCCGGCGAGGTCCGTGGCGAACACCTTAGACCTGGGGCTCCAAGGCCCCCTAGGGGTCGGCACCTTTGAGGCGGGCGCGACCCCCTCAGGGATCTATGACCTCATCGGGAACGCGCGAGAGTGGGTGACCGTGGAGAGCGGCGGAAACGAAGCGAGCGGGCTCGCCGCCGCGATGGGCGGCTCGTGGTTGTCACACCAAGCGCCGCTCTTTGACTGGGACCCTACAAGCGGGCTCAGCTTGGCAGCGCTTGAAGTGGACTCACGGCACCGCTCGGTGGACCTCGGCTTCCGCCTCTCCGAGAGCGCGGTGGAATACTTGGTCCAGGCCGCGCCCGCGTGGGGGACGAGCCCGAGCACGAAGGCGCGCGTGATCGCGGTCGGCCGCCGCTGGGGGAGACCAGCAGCTGAGCTCTTGCGCGACCTCTCGGGGGAGGGGCCCCTCGCGATCAACTGGCTCCTCGAAGGGGCGGAGCAATGAACACAGAAGGCGCTGCGAACGAGGGCTCCCTCAGGGGAGAGGAGTGGAGCAGTTGGCAGGACCGGCTGCGCCAAGCCGGCTTCCATCCTTCCAAGCGCCTGGGGCAGAACTTCCTCCTCGACACGAACCTCTTGGAGGCCATCGCTCGCGACGCGGCGGTCGGACCTGGAGACCACGTGATCGAGGTGGGGACAGGCCTCGGGTTCTTGACGCGAGCGCTCCTCGCGACCGGCGCCACAGTCACTTCGATCGAGGTGGATCGCAGGTTGCACGAGCTCGTGAGCGAAGACCTGCGGGAGCTCGAGGGGCTGACGCTCATACGCGCAGATGCCTTGCAGGGGAAGCACTCGCTCTCTCCTGAGCTCTGCTCTGCGATCCCTAGCGCGGGCCCTTGGCACCTCGTCGGCAACCTCCCGTACTCGATCAGCGGGCCTCTCCTCGCGGAGTGCGCGCAGTCCGAGCGCCCTCCGGAGTCGATGACGGTCTTGATTCAAAAGGAGATGGCGCTGCGCGCTGCCGCCGGGGTCGGCGAGCCTGGCTGGGGCCTCTTGGGGATGCGCTTGCAGCTCGCCTATGAGGTGCGGCAGCTCCGCACCCTCGGCGGCGCGCACTTCCGGCCGCGCCCCAAGGTGGAGAGCAGCCTCATCCGACTCCAACGCAGGGGAGACGCGCCGACGCGTGAGGTGCAGGCGTCCGTGGTGGGCCTCTCGAGCGCCCTCTTCACGAGGCGCAGGCAGGTCGTTCGCAGGGTCTTGGGGGATGCGATGGGGGATAGAGAGGCCGCTGTAGCCGCCCTCAGCGCGGCTGGCGTCCCTGAGGAGACCCGCGTGGAAGGTCTCAAGGAGGCGGACTGGGTGGCCCTGGCGGCCTCTACGGGCTGGCCATCGCAAGATCGGGACCAGGAATAAGCCGAAGATGGCCTGTGACCGGGGCTGGTGGTAGTCTATGTACAACGGCGACCAAGTCATCCGACACGAGCGAA
>JAKVCE010000041.1 GCA_022447405.1 Planctomycetota bacterium
TAGAATGCGACATATGTAGTGCCTTGTTGGCGCCAGAAAAAGGCATTATTTGGCCTATAAAGACGGTATAGACATATAAATTGTACAATAGGCTTGAACTAGACACAAAAGATAGCAGTATAGGGTAATGAGCAAGCACCCCAACCCTGTCTTCGTCTACTCCGACCGTTACACCTTCGTCCTCCCGCCGGGCTACGAGAACATTCACCACTTTGATGGGTCGAAGTTCCAGCGGGCCCTCGCTGTGCTCGACGAGCGCAGCGTCTCTCTTGAGGGCAGGGTCATCGAGCCGGTCGAGGTGACCCGAGAGGAGCTCGAGCTCGTTCATGACTCGGGCTACCTCGACTCGCTCACCTCATCAGCGGTCATCGCAGACATCTTGGAGGTCGGGATGCTTGCAGGTGTCCCGTTCAAGGAGCTCGATGAGCGCGCGCTCGCCCCGATGCGCCTGGCGACGGGCGGCACCATCCGCGCCGTGCGCGAGGCCTTCGACGCGGGCGTGGCGGTGAATCTCTCGGGTGGCTACCACCACGCGAAGCGCGCGAATGGAGAGGGCTTCTGCGCCTACTCCGACATCGCCGTGGCGATCGAGATCGCGCGGGCCGAGCGCGGGCTTGAGCGCGTGATGGTGGTCGACCTCGATGTGCACCAGGGCAACGGCGTCGAGGCCATCTACCAGGGGGACGTAGGGGTCGAGGTCTTCGACATGTACAACTTCCAGATCTATCCCATGGGAGATCCAGACGCTCGCGGCGGGATCCGCTGGGACCACCCGCTCCCGGGTGGGACCGAGGGGCCGGAGTACGTGGAGCGGTTGAGCGCGCACCTGCCGGGGGCGATCGAGGAGTTTCAGCCCCAACTCATCTTCTACAACGCCGGCACAGACATCTTCGCGGGAGATCCGCTGGGTGATCTGCAGGTGGATGAGGCGCACGTCCTCGAGCGCGACCGCCTGGTGATCGAGGCCGCGGTCTCGCGAGGCGTCCCCTTGGCGATGGTCCCGAGCGGCGGCTACACCGACGACAGCCACCGCCTCCTCGCCAACGCCTTGGAGCTCGTCGCGGGCTTGGCTTGAGAACGAGAGAGGCCCGCGCGGCGTGTGCCGAGCGGGCCTCTCTTATGAGTCAGAGGTCGCCTAGTGCATGTGGCCGGCGCCAGCGGGCTCCGGGTCCTTCTCAGGCATGTCGGAGACGAGGGCGTCGGTGGTGAGCAGGAGGCTCGCCACGGAGGCCGCGTTCTCGAGGGCGGTGCGGACGACCTTGGTCGGGTCGATCACGCCAGCCGCCACAAGGTCCTCGTAGGTGTCGGTGGCCGCGTTGTAGCCGTGGGTGCCGCCTTCGGTGCGTACCGTCTGGACGATCACGGAGCCGTCCTGGCCAGCGTTCGCAGCGATCTGACGGATGGGCGCTTCGATCGCGCGACGCACGATCATGGAGCCGACCTTCTCATCACCGGAGAGGTCGAGCCCCTCGATGGCGCCGATGCAGGAGAGCAGGGCCACGCCGCCGCCGGGCACGATGCCCTCTTCGACGGCCGCGCGGGTCGCGTGGAGGGCGTCCTCGACGCGGGCCTTCTTCTCTTTCATCTCAGCCTCAGTGGAGGCGCCGACGTTGACCTTGGCCACGCCGCCGGAGAGCTTGGCGAGGCGCTCTTGGAGCTTCTCGCGATCGTAGTCAGAGCTCGTGTTGTCGATCTCCGCCTTGATCTGCTCGATGCGACCCATGATCGCGTCCTTCTCACCAGCGCCAGCGACGATGGTGGTCGTGTCCTTGTTGATGATGACCTTCTTGGCCGTGCCGAGCATGTCGACGGTCGTGCCCTCAAGGGTACCGCCGGTGGCCTCGAAGACGGGCTGGCCGCCAGTCAGGACGCCGATGTCTTCCATCATGGCCTTGCGACGCTCCCCGAAGCCCGGCGCCTTGATGGCGCAGCAGGGGAAGGAGCCGCGGAGGCGGTTCAGGACGAGGGTCGCGAGGGCCTCGCCCTCGACGTCCTCAGCGACGATCAGGAGCGGCTTGCCGGCCTGAGCGATCTGCTCGAGGAGCGGGATCATGTCCTTCACCGACGAGATCTTCTTCTCGTGGATGAGCACGTAGGCGTCCTCGAGGACGCACTCCATGCTCGCGGTGTCGGTGACGAAGTGCGGCGAGAGGAAGCCCTTGTCGAACTGCATGCCCTCGACCCACTCGACCTCAGTCTCGGTGGTCTTGCCTTCCTCGACGGTGATCACGCCGTCCTTGCCGACGCGGTCCATGGCCTTGGCGATCATCTCGCCGATCTCCATGTCGTTGTTGGAGGCGATGCAGCCGACCTGGGCGATGTCTTCGCTGCCAGCGACGGCCTTCGAGAGGCCCTGGAGGGAGCCGATCGTGGCGTCGACGGCGGCGTCGATCCCGCGCTTGAGGGCGACGGGGCTGGCGCCTGCGGTGACGTTCTTCAGGCCCTCGACGAAGATCGCCTCAGCGAGGACAGTGGCGGTCGTGGTGCCGTCGCCTGCCTGATCGTTGGTCTGGCTGGCGACCTGCTTCACGAGCTGCGCGCCCATGTTCTCGTAGGGGTCCTCGAGGTCGATCTCCTTCGAGACGCTCACGCCGTCCTTGGTGACGGTGGGAGAGCCGAAGGACTTCTCGATGATCACGTTGCGGCCGCGGGGGCCGAGGGTGATCTTCACGGTGCGGGCGAGCTGCTGCACACCGTTCTTGATGTGCTCGCGCGCCGAGGTGTCATAGCTGATCTGCTTGGCCATGGTCTGGCTCCTTGTGTGTGGGAGTTGTGGCTAGCTCAGCCTTCGATGATCGCGAGGACGTCGTCTTCGCGCATGATCATGTACTCGTCGCCCTGGTACTTGACGTCGGTGCCCGCGTAGGAGCTGAAGAGGACGAGGTCGCCGGCCTTCACGCTGAAGGTGGACTTCTCGCCGTTGTCGAGGGTGCGGCCTTCGCCGACGGCGATGACGCGACCTTCCTTCGGCTTCTCCTTGGCGGTCTCGGGGAGGATGATGCCGCCAGCGGTCATCTCTTCTGCTTCGACGCGCTGAACAAGGATGCGATCGCCCAGGGGGCGGATGGAAACGGCTGTGGTTTCGGACATGGTGGTTGCCTTCTTCTTTCTTGGTTAGTGGGAGTTGGCTTGGTTCGTAGTCCGCGGCCTGCGCCGCGGGTGGATCAGTTGTTGAGCCCGAGGGTCTTCATGACCTCGGCGCGCAGGGCGATGGGCTCGACGGGCTTGCGGAACACAGCCCGCGCGCCGGCGTTCATCGCCATCGAGGCGATGTCGAGGCCGGAGAGCAGGATGCAGGGGATCTCCAAGAGCTCGGACTCGACGGCCTTCAAGATGTCGATCCCGGTGAGGCCGGGCATCTCGTAGTCGAGGACCGCGAGGTCGAGGGGCCCGCGTCGCACGATCTCCAGGGCGTCGTCGCCGCGACCGGCTTCGACGATCTCAAAGCCTGGACCTCCGAGGAGGTCGCAGACGCCCGCGCGCAGCTCCAGGTCGTCATCTGCGACGAGGATGCGGCGGCTGAGGTGTTGGGGTGCTTTCATGCTGGGGCGCTCTGGGGGAGCCGTAGGGGTCTGCAGGGGCAAACTGCGTGCCATGAGCACCCGTTGCAGAGGGCGTGCCAAACGAACTCAAGCTACCAATCCAAAGGGGCTTACGCCGCTTTGAGGGTCCGGCCTTCTCACCTCGCTCAGCGCATGGTCTGCCTGATTGGCAGACGAGAGAGGCCAATACGGGGGTCGCTGTCAGGTTGGCAGGGGGGAGGAACTCGGCCTCTCGGGGGCTAGGATCGTCGGAATGCGGACCCCGGTCTTTGACGCTCACGTGGACTCGCTGCAGCGGGCCCTCGATCTCGGTGACGATCTAGGCAGCGTCACGGGCGGTCACCTCGACCTCGTGCGGGGTCGAATCGGCGGGCTGCAGGCGGTGGTCTTGGTCTGCTGGGTCGACCCCGTCCACATGGAGACGAAGCAGGCTGGCGCGCGCTGCGCGCAGCTCCTCGATCAATACAACGCGCTCCTTGAGCGGCACCCGAAGCTCGTCACCTTCGGTGGCAACGGCGCGCTCGTGGAGGCGGCGAGGTCGCGCGGCCTCATCGCGGGCATCGCTGGGATCGAGGGCGGTCACTCGATCGAGGAGAGCCTCGAGCGCTTGGAGGAGTTCTTCGAGGGCGGCGTGCGCGTGATGACCTTGGTCTGGAACAACCACCTCTCCTGGATCCGCTCGTGTCGAGAGGGTGCAGGGCCTGACACTCCGCAAGGCTTGAGCGACTTCGGGCGCGACGTCGTGCGGAAGATGAACCAGCTCGGGATGCTGGTGGACCTCTCACACGCCTCGGACCAAGCCTTCTGGGACACGCTCGAGGTCAGCGATCGCCCCGTCATCGCGAGCCACTCCGGCTGCCGCGCGGTGAACGATCACCCGCGCAACCTGAGCGATGATCAGCTGCGGGCGCTCGGCGAGAGCGAGGGCGTCATCGGCGCGGTCTTCTGCACGCCGTTCTTGGACAAGGGCTGCGCAGAGGCGCTCGTCCGCTTGCGTGAGAGCGAAGAGCACGAGGCGATCGACGAGGGCAACGAGGCCGCGACCTTCTTCGCGCGCGCGCGCTTCCTGCAAGAGAGCGCGCCGCCGCTCCCGCTTACCCGAGTCTGTGACCACATCTGCCACGCCGCTGAGCTCGCCGGGGTCGAGCATGTCGGCATCGGCTCCGACTACGACGGCATCGACCACACGCCGCAGGGCTTGGAGGACGCGAGCCGCTACCCCGCGCTCGCCGCCGCCCTCTTGGGGCGCGGCTTCACGGAGGCAGAGCTCGAGGGGATCTTCTGGGGCAACATGGCGCGCGCCTTCGCCTGCGCCACGGGCGAGGGCACCCGCGCAGCAGAGCTCGGCGCTCCTGCTAGCGTCTGAGGCTCAGGCGAGGAGCTCGTGGAGGACGTGGCCGTGCACGTCCGTCAGGCGGCGGTCGATCCCGTCCGTGCGGTGAGTGAGGCGCGTGTGGTCGATCCCGAGGGCGTGCAGCATCGTCGCGTGCACGTCGTAGTTGTCCGTGGGCTTGTCCACCGCCTTCCATGACCACTCGTCTGTGGCGCCATAGGTCACGCCGCCTTTGATGCCGCCGCCTGCGAGCCAGTTGGTGAAGCCGAAGGGGTTGTGGTCGCGGCCGAGCTCGCCTTGGCCGCAAGGCATCCGGCCGAACTCCGTCGTCCAGTGGACGATGGTCTCCTCGAGCAGGCCGCGCCGCTTCAGGTCTTGGAGCAGGGCCGCCGCGGGTCCGTCCATGGAGCGGCCCATGTCGCCGTGGTCTCTCTCGATGTTCTCGTGGCTGTCCCAGTTGCGGCGGGGGAAGCCGTTGTCCGCGCCGCTCCACACCTGCACGAAGCGCACCCCGCGCTCGAGCAGCCTGCGGGCGATGAGGCAGCGACGGCCGAAGTCTGCGGTGACCGGGTCGTCGAGGCCGTAGGCCTCGCGCGTGGAGCGCGGCTCGTCGGAGAGGTCGAAGACCTCCGGCGCGGCGAGCTGCATCCTGGCTGCGAGCTCGTAGGCGCGCATGCGCGCGGCGAGGCGGCTGTCTCCTCCGCGCGTCTCTCGGTGCCTCTGGTTGAGCGCGTTGACGAGCTCGCGGTCTGCCTCGTCCCGCTCGGCGCTCACGCCAGCAGCGTCAGGCGGGAAGAGGTTGGCGATGGGGTCCTTCGCGCTCGGCTGGATGACGGTGGCCTGGTGTTCGGCGGGCAGGAAGCCGGCGGACCAGTTCTTCGGACCGCCGGGGGGCAGGCCGCGGAGGTCTGGCAGGCACACATAGGTCGGCAGGTCATCGTTCTCGCTGCCGAGCGCGTGGGAGATCCAAGCGCCCATGGAGGGGAAGCCCGGCAGGAGGAAGCCCGTCGACTCTAGGAAGGTCGCAGGGCCGTGCACGTTCGAGCGCGAGGTCATCGAGTGGATGAAGGCGATGTCATCGACGCACTCGGCTGTGCGCGGGACGAGCGAGCTCATCCACTTCCCGCACTCGCCGTTCTGGGTCCACTGCCACGGCGAGCGCATCACCTTCCCTGGCGCCGACTGGAAGAGCTCGACCTCTTCTCCGGGGTTCCAGTCCTCTCCGTTGCGCTCGATGAGGAGCGGCTTGTAGTCGTAGAGGTCGCACTGGCTCGCGGCGCCAGACATGAAGAGCTGGACCACGCGCTGCGCGGTGGGGGCGTGGTGCCGGATGACGCCGTCACCTAGGAGTGGCTCGCGCGCCAAGAGGTGCGCGAAGGCGACGCTGCCTAGCCCGCCGCCCGCTTGTAAGAAGGAGCGCCGATCCATGTCGCTTGTGCTGTGGCCTTCAGTCGACATAGAGGAACTCGTTGCTGTTCAAGAGGACGCGGCAGACGGCGGCGAGGCCGTGCTCTTCCTCGTGTTCACGGAGGAGGAGCAGCTCTGCAGGCTCGGGCTCGCGCTGCCAGGCCAGGCGGGCTGCGAGCGAGACGGGGTCACGCGGGGCCTCTCTCTCGACCCGCGCAGCGAAGCGCTCCGCTTGCCGGAGCATGAAGCGGTCGTTCATGAGCGCGAGCGCTTGCAGCGGTGTCGTCGTCTCAGAGCGCACAGGCGTGCAGTGTGAGGGGTCCGCGCAGTCGAAGGACGTCATCCAGGGGTCAGGGACCGAGCGCACGACGAAGCGATAGACGCTCCGACGGTGGGTCTGGGTGTCTTCGAGGTCCGCCTCTGCGTAGAGATAGCGAGGGGAGTGGTCGTCCTCGAAGCCGAAGAGCTGGAAGCCTGGGCCGCCCATCTCGAGGTTGAGGTCGCCAGAGACGGAGAGCGTCGAGTCGCGCAGCGCCTCAGCCTCGAGCCGTCGGCGGTTCGCGCGCCAGAGCAGCCGGTTCCCGTCATCGATGGCGGCAGCCTCCGCTCGGTGCGCAGAGGATTGTCGGTAGGTGGCCGAGAGGACCAGGGCTCTGTGTAGCTCCTTGAAGGAGCCGCCTCCGTCGCGAAAGCGCAGCGCGAGGTGGTCGAGGAGCTCAGGGTGGGAGGGCCGCACGCCCATGCGGCCGAAGTCGTTCGGGGAGTCCACGAGCCCGCGGCCGAAGTGGTACTGCCACACGCGGTTCACGATCGAGCGCCAGGTGAGCGGGTTCTCCGGGTGCGCGATCCACTCAGCGAGGGCGACGCGGCGAGCGCTCTCGTCGCTCTCTGCGGGGAGGTCGAAGGAGGCCGGTGCGTGGGGCAGCGCTTTGACGGCGCCCGGGGCGCTCGCCTCGAGCGGCTGGGTCACCTCGCCGCGCTCTAGCCTGTGGACGGCGCGCGGAGCGCCCCCGGGGGGAGGCGCGAAGGAGCCCTCGCGCTGGAAGCTCGTCGCGGCGGCGTAGACCTTGCTGCTCGGGGGGAGCGCTGAGAGCTCAGCGGAGACGACGGTCAGCCGCTCTGAGTCGTGCTCGCGCGCGGCCCTCGCGGGCTCGGGCTCGAGCTCTGCACGGAGGGCTCTCCAGTCCCCCTCGAGCTCCTCGAGGCGAGCCATCTCGGGAGACCAGGGGCGCGCGCCGTCGACGAGGAGCTCCTTACCCCAGCGGCCTCCGGCCTCGATGCTGTCCTTCGCCTCTACGGCCGCGCCGCGCGCGATGTTCTCGCCGGAAGAGATCACCTCGAGCTCCGCGAGGGCGAAGCAGTAGTCCTCGGTCCGCTCCCAGAGGACGGGGACGTGGACGCGGACGTAGCGCGCGCTCGCTCCGCTCTCGAGTGGGAAGTGGATCGGTCGATCGCCATGTCGGATGCCTGCGTCGGCTCCTCGCCAAGTCCCGGCGGTGCTCCACTCACCCTCGGGCGTGGACGCGAGCTGGACCTCGATCTGTGCGGGCAAGCCAAAGCCTGGTCCCGGGTGGCCGCCGAACACCTCGTCGCAGGGGTAGAGGATGACCTCCTCGATCTCGTTGGAGGCGCCGAGGTCGACCTGCACCCACTTAGGCGAGTCCGCCGTGTAGGACATCTCGGTGTGGTAGCCCATCGATCCGGTCCGGTCTGGCTGAGTGATCGAGGCTTGGGCTTCGGCGCGCGCGCTCAAGAGCTCAAGGGAGGAGGGGCGCGTGTCTTGTTCCACCTCTCGGTCGAGGAGCTCCTTGGCCTCGCGGATAGAGCCTTGGAGCGCATCGCGCTCGCCGACCAAGGCCGCGCGCAGCGCGCCGATGGCTGGGTCGGCGTCGTACTCTCGCTCGGCCCGCTCGATGCCAGCGAAGACGGACTGGAGGTCGTAGTACTCCGCCTGAGTGATGGGGTCGAACTTGTGGTCGTGGCAGCGCGCGCAGTGGACGGTGAGGCTCTGGAAGGAGCTGAAGACGTTGGTCACGACGTCGTCGCGGTCGAGGTTGCGGGTCTTCTTCTTGTCGACGGTGCCCTCCCGCAGCTCGACGTGCCCGACGTAGTCCCAGGGGCCGGCGGCGAGCATCCCCGTGGCGACGACCGCGCCAGGGTCGTCCTCGTAGAGCACGTCACCAGCGAGCTGCTCTGCGACGAAGTCTGCGTAGGGCTTGTCCTCATTGAGCGCGCGGATCACCCAGTCCCTGTAAGGCCAGGCGTTCGGGCGCGTCTTGTCCTTGTCGTAGCCGTGGGTGTCGGCGTAGTGGACGACATCAAGCCAGTGCCGCGCCCAGCGCTCGCCGTAGCGCGCCGACGCGAGCAGGCGATCGACCTCACGCTCGTAGGCGTCGGGTGAATCGTTTGAGAGGAAGGCCTCCAGCTCCTCCGGTGTCGGCGGGAGACCGACGAGGTCGAAGTGGAGGCGGCGCAAGAGGGTGCGGCGGTCCGCCTCTGGCGAGGGCTCGAGCCCGCGCGCGCGCAGCCCGGCGAGGATGAAGGTGTCGATGGGGTCTCGGACCCAGCTGCGCCAGGTGGATTCGGGCTCGGGCGCGCTCGCCTCGTTGAGCGGCTGCAATGACCACCAGCCTCGGGAGCCGACCTCGCCATCGATCCACGCGCCTCCTGCTTCGACCCAAGCTCGCAGCGTGGCCAGCTCGTCCTCGGAGAGCGGCTCACCGTCCTTGGGCATCTCTGGGTCGGGGCCGGCCAACACCTCTATGAGGAGGCTCTCCGCGGGGTCACCCGGTGTGATGAGGTCCTCGGGGAGGGCAGCTGTGAGGGAGATTCCCCCCTTGGCTTGTTCGCCGTCGTGGCAGGGCAGGCAGCGCTCCTCGAGGAGCGGCGCGACGCTTTGGCGGAAGATCTCCTCAGCGTCCTGGGGCGCAGCGATCGCCAAGGTTGCGAGGAGGGAGAACATGGTCACACCCGGCAGACGCCGTGAAGAGCATTTTACCTCTGCGTGGAGGGGCGCACGGGGCGCCCCTCAGAAGAACACAAGGAGTTTGAAATCTGCTATTTTATACAGGTTCAAAAAGGCATTTATTCCATCAAGGGTCGAGCCCACTGAGGCATTCGGTGCATCAGTTAGGCCTTCGCAGTGACCACCACTCTTCCACACACAAACTCAGCATGAAGCTCCCCAGCAGAACTCTCCTCCTCTCCTCCGTCCTGACGTGCCTGATGGCATCGACCGGGTGGGCTCAAGTGAACGAATACAGCCAGGACTTTGAGGGCCTTGACCAATCAGACCCCGCCGTCCTCGGTAACGATGGCTGGCTGGTCGGCGCCAACGTCTTCGATGCCAACGGCAACTACCTCTACAACTACTTCGCCTTCCCGGCACCCAATGGTGGACCTGCCTTCAGCGCGGTCACCAATGGCTGGGGTGGTGCGAACCAGGGCGATCAAGCGCTCGTCGTCTACAACGACTACAACAACGGCGACCACGAATGGGGAAATCTGATCGAAGCCAACTTCTTCCGTGAGTACGTCATTGACGCGTCTAACGTCGGCAACACCATGGTCTTCACCTTTGACGGGAAGTTAGGTGACATCTGCTGCGGGACTACGGCAGCGGCCTTCATCAAGGTGCTCAATCCGAACGATGGGTGGAGCGTCAGTGAGTACCAGTCAGTCGACACAACAAGCCTGACCATCGACTGGGAGACCTTCACCCTCTCCACAGAGATCAGGGCTGATCAGGTCGGACACCTCTTCCAGATCGGCTTTATGAACACCACCTCGTGGTGGAACCCTTCAGGAGTCGGCTACGACAACATCAACCTCAGCGCTGTTCCCCCCGCGTCGGACAACCTCATCATCTCTGAGGTCGTGGACGGCACCCTCCCAAACGGAACCCCGAAGTTCGTCGAGCTCACCAACACGGGCTCCGACGATATCGACCTCTCTCATTACAGCTTCGGCAACATGAACAACGGGAACACCGACCTAGGCGGCGGCGCCTCCTCTGTCCTCGCTGGCATCCTCGCCCCTGGCGATAGCTATGTCATCGGATACGACAGCGACAACGACCCCTTCAACAGCGTCTACGGCTTCGACGCCGACTACCTTATGGGCGGCACTTGGGTCAACGGCGATGACACGCTCATCCTCTTCCACGGCGCGGCCACGGGCGACGGCACCGACGCGACCATCGTTGACATCTACGGTGTCATCGGGACTGACGGCACTGGAGAAGACTGGGAGTACATGGACAGCTACTCCTACCGTCTCGGCACCTCGGGTAACGATGGCGTCTGGGACGCCAGCGACTGGTTCGTAGCCGGCGCGAACGCCCTCGAAGAGGGCTGCAGCGGCGACGACGCCTGCGAGACCATCAACCTCCAAAACCTCACCACCCCCGGCACGCACACCGTTCCCTCTCCGGGACCGGGGACGGCCTACTGCTTCGGAGACGGCAGCGGGACCGCTTGCCCCTGCGGTAACGCTGGCAGCAGCAGCTCTGGTTGCGCGAACTCGACCGGCGCCGGCGGCACCCTCACGGCGAGCGGTGACCCGAGCCTCTCCAACGACACCCTGGTCCTGGAAGCAGACGGCCTCGTGGCTAGCCAGCCCTGCCTCTTCTTCTCTGGAGCGAACCGTGTCAACGGCGACGCTGGCATCGTCTTCGGTGACGGCCTCCGCTGCGCGGGCTTCGAGGCGGTCAGGATCGAGGTGACGGTAGCAGGCTCGGGCGGGAGCGCGGACACGAGCGTCGAAGTCAGCACGAACGGCCAAGCCTATGGGCACACCCTCACGGTCGGCGAGAGCGTCAACTACCAGTGCTGGTACCGCGACGATGTCGCAGTCTCCCCCTGCGGGAACTCCTTCAACACCACCAACGGCTACACGGTCGTCTGGTCCTCCTAGGATTTTCTAGGCGGTGCAAACAAGACTATGCCCCTGCTGGCCTTGGCGAGCGGGGGCATAGTTACATATTCACAACCCATCTCCCGATTGACTCACCTACAGACATGAACTCTCGCACTTCAAACGTCCTCCTCCCTTCACTCCTCATATGCGCGGTGGCCTCCACAGCTTCGGCTCAAATCCCCACCTATGTGCAGGACTTTGAGAGCCTCGACGCAGCCAGCGGCACGGTCCTCGGAGATGATGGCTGGCTCGTCGGAGCAAACGTCTTCGACGCCAGCGGCGGCTACCTCTACGGCTACTTCTCCTTCCCGGCCCCGAACGGCGGACCCGGCTTCTGCGCCGTCGCCACGGGCGAGGGCGGCCCTGATCAGGGTGCCCAACAGATGGTCGTCTACAACGACTACAACAACGGCGACCACGGCGTCGGACATCTCATCGAGGCGAACGTGTTCCGGGAGTGGATCATCGCTC
>JAKVCE010000410.1 GCA_022447405.1 Planctomycetota bacterium
GGTGCCGCCCCAGGGCTGGTGGATCATCACGCGGCTGTGGGGGAGCGCGAAGCGCTTGCCCGCGGTGCCGCCCGCGAGGAGGACGGCGCCCATGGAGGCGCACTGGCCCAAGCAGTATGTCGAGATGTCCGGCTCCACGAGCTGCATCGTGTCGTAGATGGCGAGCCCAGCCGTTACCGAGCCGCCGGGGGAGTTGATGTACATCTTGATGTCTTGGCTAGCGCCGGTCTTATCAAGGAAGAGGAGCTGGGCCATGATCGAGTTCGCGACCTGATCGTTGACCTCGGTGCCGAGGAAGACGATGCGGTCCTCGAGGAGGCGGGAGTAGATGTCATATGTCCGCTCGCCGCGGCCGGTCTTCTCGATGACGTAGGGGGTGTACATGTGGGCTGGGTGGGGCTTGAGTGTTGGGGTGACGGGGGTGTTTCCAGCAGATGATATCGGTCAGGAAGGCTCCTGGATGTTCGCGTTCTCCCGGAGGAAGTTACGAACCTTCCGCTCGATGAGTTCGATCGCGACCTGGTCCATGAGCCGATTCTCTTGGTAGTAGTTCATGACCTCTTCCATCGAGGCCTGGTTCCGTTGGGCGATCTGCGCCAGCTCACCGGTCATGTCCTCTTGGGTGACCTCGAGGCCTTCCCGCTCAGCGAGCTCGCTGACCAGGAAGAGGGCCTTCGTCCCCTTCACGACCTCGTCGCGGACCGCCTCGGTCTGTTTCGTGAGCTCGGCTTCGAGGTCGTCGCCCTCGAGGCCCTGCTGGCTGAGCTGCATCGTTAGCTGCTGGACCCTGCCACTGACCTGCTCTTCGACCATCGTGCTGGGGAGCTCGAAGTCGTGCGCGGCGAGGACCTGCTGCAGGAGGACTCCCTCTTGGCGCTGGACCTCTTGCTGCTCACGCGCCTCTTGCATCTGCTTGCGAGCGGTCTCGCGCGCAGCGTCGTAGTCATCAGACTCAAGGAGCTTGGCGATGTCCTCATCGCTGGCGGGGATCATCTCGAAGGCCTCAGTGATCTTGATGTGACAAGCCGCCTCCTGACCCAGGTGCTCCTCGGCGACCTCGGGGAAGTCGGCGGGGATGGTGAAGTTGAGCTCGCGCTCGTCGTCGATCTGCGTCCCGGTGAGCGCGTCTTTGAACTCGTCAGGGTCGACTCCAGGAGGCGCAGACTCGGGGCTCATGCGCAGCCCCTCTCGCTCGAAGACGACCTCACCTTCGCGCTCCCAGCGCAGCGTGAGGACAGCGACGCCGTCAGAGGGGAGGCCCTCGTCGCCGACGGGCTGAGGCGTGGCTTGTTGCTTGCGGAGGTCATCGAGCGCCTGGTCGATCTCCTCGTCGAGGACGGGGCTGAGCTCGCTCTCGAGCTCAAGTCCCTTGTACTCGCCCATCTCGATGGTGGGGCGGAGGCTCACCTCGAACTCATGCTGCAGGCCCTCGGGGGTGTCGAAGTCGACGCCGTCGAGCTGTATGGCCTGGCGTCCGACCGGCTTCAGCTCGTGCTCTTCGATCGCCTGCCGGAAGTGTTCGACGACCTGGCGTCGGGCCTCGGCGCCGAACTGCTTCTCGAGGAAGCTGCGCGGCACTTTGCCCGCCCTGAAGCCCTTCATGCGGACATTCTTGCCCGACTCGGTGAGCGCCTGAGCGAGCGCCTTGTCGAAGTCGTCGCGGGGGATGGAGAAAGAGATTCGGGCCTCGCAGGGGCCGGTGTTATTGCAGGTGACTTCCACGGTGATAGATGCGGATTGGAGACCTCCGCTGGGGTCTGGGGCGAAGAATTTAACCGTGTTGAGGGTGAGGTGAAAGGACCTCGCTAAGACAACTGGTGTAGGAGCCGCTGTGGCAAGGCTGAGGCAAATGGTATTGTCCGCTCCTCGTACGCACTTCTTGCCGTCAAAGCCTGATGAAGCGCCTCCTCAGCAACGCCATTTTGATCCTCCTGACCCTCGGCCTCGCAGGCTACGGGTGGGTGTGGCTGCAGGACAACCGGCCACCTGGGGCAGAGCGCACCGTGGCTCCAGAGCGACCGCTGGCCGTGAGCGTGCGTGCGCTCCACCCTAGGAGCGTCCCCCTCGAGGTCGAGGCCTACGGGACCCTGGAGGCCGCGCGCACGGCTCGTCTCGCCGTGGAGGTGAGCGGCAGGGTCACAGAGGTCATGGAGCCTTGGCTCCCTGGGACCTTCGTGGAGGAGGGGGCCGTGCTCGTGCGCTTGGACACCAGCCTCCTGGACCAGGAGGTCGGAGTGGCCGAGGCCGCGGTGGCTGAGGCGGAGCGCGCGCTGGAGTCTCAGGCGGTTGAAGAGCGTGGGGCAGCCTCTGCCGCGGACCTGGCGCGCGAGAGCTTCGCCCTCGCCGAGGCTGAAGAGGCACGCGTGCTGGTCCTCTTCGGCGCAGGTGAC
>JAKVCE010000411.1 GCA_022447405.1 Planctomycetota bacterium
CCAAGAACGAGACCCTCAATTGGGGGCTCATCGGCTTCGGCTCCTTCGACGACACCGGTCGCTTCGCCAACGTGAAGATCTGGGCCCCCGAGGACGTCGAGCCCTTCCCCGGTGCGCGCGAGCCGTTCAAGCGGCCCGACACGACTCAGTTCCCGTAGGGAGTCCTCGCGACCCGCAGGGAGTAGCGCTGGGTGAGGCGCTCGCCCTTGGGCAGGGTGAAGTCGCCGGTGCCGCCGGGCTTGCGCTCGAAGTCGTGGATCCCGAAGGGGTTCGCCGCCAGGAGGCCGTAGTCGCGGGCGTGCCACCAGGTCGGGTGGCGGAGGTTCTCCGAGTGATCGTGGAGGGAGACGTAGACGGTCTCGCCGCCCACGGGGCCTGAGTACTCGACCCAGGCGGCGCGCTTGCCCCAGGCCTCACCGTCGGTGTGGCCTGCGGAGTTCCGGATGCTGCCTTCTGCGACGGGGCCCCTCAGGCGCAGCGTCGGGGCGAGGCGGACGGCGAAGGTCCCCTCCTTGGTGTCACCGAAGCGGAGGTCGGTCTGGTTGGCGTGGAGGGTGAGCTCGAAGTCGACCCAGCGCTCCTCGCTCGTGCCGCGGAAGCTCATGACGCGCTCCTCCTGGCAGAGCTCCTCGCCCTTCACCTGCCAGCTCATGAGGAAGCCGCGTGAGAGGGTGCCCTCTTCCGCGGGTCCTTCGAGCTCCATGTCGCCGAGGTCGACGACGCGCTCGCCGTGGCCGGCGTGCCAGAAGTCGTGCCCGTTCACGGCGCCGTGGCCGTACCAGACCGCTTGGTGGTGCGGGTGGTCGGAGGCCTCGCCGGGGGCGGCCTCAGTCTGCGGGTAGGCGCGGGTGACGCCAGCGCCCGCGGGTCCGTTCACTGGCCAGAGGATCGGACGCAGCTCGTTCCGGCGGTCGTAGGCGCAGAAGAGCTCGTCGCCCATGAAGACCCGCAGCCCGTCGGCGTCCTCTTCGATGCGGAGGGGTCCGGAGCTCGTGATCTCTGAGGGGGAGGAGGGCGGCGCCTCCGGTGCGTTGCAGGCGGCGAGGCTGACGAGGAGCAGGGTCGGGGTGGCGCGCATGGGAACTCAGTCGGTTTGGAAGCTCGTGAAGTCGTCGAGCACGATGAGCGAGGGGTCGGGGACCTCGGCCTCGGGAGAGTGGACCGTGTCGAGGAGGAAGTGCTTGGCCTCGGGGAAGGCCCTCATGAAGAGGTTCGCGTTCCCCGGCTCGTTCTCAAAGGTCGCGACGACCTCGCCATCCAGAGAGCGGACCGCGTCGAGGGCGGCGGTCTTGAACTCCTTGTCGTTCGCGTAGAAATCAGGCTTCAGCTGGCAGGCAGCCTTCCCCGTGAAGAGCGGGAAGCCGTTGGAGACGAGGCCGTTCACGGTCCCCTTCTCCATGCCGTTCACGTGCCGACCCGTGAGGTAGTAGATGAAGGCGCCGGCGTCGTGGCAGGCAGAGACGAACTCAGGCGCGCCGGGGACGGGGGTGTCGATCTCGCAGAACTCGTCCGTGAAGAAGCGCGCGGCCCAGAACTTCCGTAAGTCACCGAGGAGCTCCTCGTCCTCGACCCCGCGCTCTTGGAGGCTCTCGTGGACGTTCCAGCCCATGTCCTCCTCGGTGAGGGTGGGCCAGATCTCCTTCAGGAGGGGGTGCTCCTCGCCGCGAGCGGCGACGAAGTCTTCGAGGATCTTGAGATTCCTCGGGCAGGTCGAGAAGAGGGTCGAGTCGAGGTCGAAGACGAGGACCGGCAGGGCGCCCCTCTCGGAGACCTCTCGAACAGATTCATGCACGACGCGTAACATTCCGGCAGGATAGCGGGCCCGGCACCCCGCTCATAGGAGCCCCTACTACCTCATGCACTCCCTCGCACTTATCCCCGCCTGGCTAGGGCGTATCGCCCCGATCATCGGCCTTATCGGATTCCTCTCGTTGATCTTGTGGTTCTTGCGCTCCAAGCTCCCCGTCAGGTACTCCGAGGCTTATCGGCGCCGTCGGATCATGAACTGGCTGCCCTTGGGCCTCACCTACGCGTTCCTCTACATGGGGCGCTACAACATCAACGTCGCGAAGACGATGACCGACCCCGAGACAGGGTTGGCGCTGATGACCAAGGCCGACCTCGGGCTGATCACCGTGATCGGCACGACGACCTACGCGGTGGCCTTCCTCATCAACGGGCCGTTGGCTGACCGCTTCGGAGGCCGCAAGACAATCCTCGCTGCAGCCCTCGGATCCTCCTTCGCTAACTTCGGCATGGGCTGGGTGCTCGACTCTGGCTATGAGGGGAGCCTCGTCGGACCCTTCGGCTTCCTCTACGCGCTCAATATGTACTTCCAGAGCTTCGGTGCGGTCTCCATCGTCAAGGTGAACGCGCACTGGTTCCATGT
>JAKVCE010000412.1 GCA_022447405.1 Planctomycetota bacterium
AGCCAAGCGCCAGCTCTCGGGGTGTCGTTTCGGTAGAGCTTGACCGGGCCTGCGACCCCGGTGACGACGAGGTCCAGGTCACCGTCGGCGTCGATGTCCCCTCGCGCGAGCCCCCTCGAGACGCTCACGTCGGCGTCGAAGTCGCCTGTGGCTTGAGCGGGGGTGTAGCTCGCGCCCTCGCCCATGAGGATCATGTTCGCCTCGCAGTACACATCCCATGGAGCAGGGAGCGCGGCGCCAGGGGCAGCGTCGGTCCGGGTGACCCGCCCGTTCACGACGACGATGTCGAGGTCACCGTCCAGCTCGATGTCGAGGGCCGTGGTCCCGAAGCCGGTGGCAGGGAGGCTCGGTCGCGCGATCCCGACGCGCGCCGTCGCGTCTGTGAAGTGTCCGCCGCCCAGGTTCTTGTAGAGCGTGTTGCTCTCGTTCCGGAGGTGGGTCATGAAGAGGTCCATCGTCCCATCGCCGTCGAGGTCCTCGGCCAGGACTCCCATCCCAGCCTCCGGCGCGCCGTCACGGTTCAGCGCGCAGCCGCGCTGGATGGCGTCCTCTGTGAAGCTGCCGTCTCCTCGGTTGCGCCAGAGGTGGTTGGCGTAGCCGTCGTTGGCGACATAGATGTCGAGCAGACCGTCCGCGTCGAAGTCTGCTGCCACGACGCCCAGCCCGGCGGCGCTCTCCTTGGAGATGCCAGACTCCTCGCTCACGTCCAGGAAGCGCGCGCCGCCCTGGTTCTGGTAGAGCAGGTCAGATGAGGATGGGAAGGTCTTCGGGCTGCAGAAGTCCCTGCGCCCGAGGGAGTCTTTGCACTCCGTCGCGCGGTCAGACCCTCGAAACTCGACATACCTCGTGACGAAGAGGTCTAGGTCCCCGTCGGAGTCATAGTCGAGGAAGGTGGCTGAGCAACCCCAGCCCGTGTCGCCCAGGCCAGCTGCCTCTGTCGCGTCGGTGAAGCTCGCGCTGCCTGCGTTAAGGAAGAGGCGGTCCGCGCCGAGGTTGGTCACATACAGGTCGGGGTCACCGTCCGCGTCCGCGTCACCGACCGCGACGCCCATGCCATAGCCACGGTCACCGAGCCCTGACCCCGCGGTGGCGTCCACGAAGCGTCCGGAGTCGTCCTGCAGGAAGAGAGCGTTGGCCTCTTCTCCTGTAGAGCCGATGGGTCCGTCTTGGCCGCTGTGCCCGTTCACGAGGTAGAGGTCGAGGTCTCCATCGGAGTCGGCGTCGAACAAGGCGACGCCGCCGCCCATGGACACCGGCAGCGGGTAGTCCGGGTGCGCTCCTGGATTCTGTGAGAACCGGAGCCCCAGCTCCTCCGAGACTTCCACGAGCACAGGTCCACCCAGGTCAGCGGGCGGGTCAGTCTCTGCGCAGCCAGGCAGGAGGAGCGGAAGCAGCGCTGTGAGGAGCGAGCGATTTGAGAGGGAGAGGGACAAGCTTGGGGTGAGCCTACTGTCGAGAGCTGAGGACTAGGAGCGCGTCTGAGCGGCTTTTTTTATGCCTAGGGTGGTCCCTCGAGCTCCTGCTCCACATTTCCTTACGCTGCATTAACTCAATCTTGGGTTAATCCTTACAGTGTAATTGAAGTGTATGGCTGCAAGGGAAGGGTGATTGGACTCTGCTCGCTCGTTGGTGTCATCGTCCCGACCTTGGTCAGCTGCGAGGGCTCTTCGCCTCCTCCCGAAGCCGTGAGGGTCCCGCCGCTGACTGAGTTCAGTGCGATCGCAGACGAGTTGAAGGCGGGTGACAACCCATACGTGGGTAGAGCGGCGCTGCGTCGGCTCAGAGTTGAGGCTAGCGACCCGTCCCACGACTTTTCGAGCACTGCCTTCCTCCGCATCAACCTCGCGACAGAGGCGCTGAAGCATGGCCGGGTCGAAGAGTCGCTCTCGACCCTGAGTGAGCTCGAGGGGATGGCGCATCGCGCCGGCATCCCGAAGTCGATGCAGAGGCCCCTCATCCGGACGCGCGCGCTCACCTACCTGCGCTCGGCAGAGGTGGAGAACTGCGTCAAGCTCCATAACGGTGACTGCTGCATCTTCCCCCTCGAAGGCGGCGGGGTGCACGCCGTGGATGATCCGGTCCGCCTCGCAGCGGACGATTACCGCAGTCTCCTCGAACAAGACCCCTCGGACTTGGGGCTTCGGTGGCTCCTCAACCTGTGCCACCAAGCCATGGGGGACTGGCCCGAGGCTGTCCCCCCAGCGCTCTTGATCTCGCCCGCTTCGTTCGCCTCCGATCATGAGATCGGGCGCTTCAGGGACGAGTCCTGGAAAAACGCATGAGATCCTATGGAAACGCCATCGTCGCACAGATTCGCGGGCCTCAGCGGCAACTACTGTGGGTGGATCGAGCTCCATGC
>JAKVCE010000413.1 GCA_022447405.1 Planctomycetota bacterium
GCAGATGTCTGGATGGGTTGGGACCGATGGAGTCCAGCAGATGACCTGGATCTTCGACCTCTACTTCGAGGTCTCGACGGCGGTGAACTACGTCGGCTTGTGGAACGGGAGCGACGTGAACTCGAACTTCGCGGACTTCTACGTCTCGCCGATCAATCAAGCCTTCTGGGTGACGCAAGACGAGGGCGCGGGGACCTGGAACCTCGACACATGGTTCCGCCTCGTCTTGGTCCAGGACTATTCCGGCAATCAGTTCGACATCTATGTCGACGGTGTCCTGGTCCACACCGCGGCAGCGTCGAGCTACTGCTACAACGGTGACCCCGGCGGGCCCGCGAGCTGGTTCCTCGCAGACTGCTGCGGCTACACCGGACCCGGTCACATCGCGAACCTCGCCATCACAGATTTGCTCCTCGATGCGTCCCAGGTCGCAGCGCTCGGCGGCGTGAAGGCGGAGGGGATCTTCTCCCCCTATGTGCCCCCCGCGAACGGGGCGACCTTCTGCCTCGGTGATGATCAAGGCGCGACCTTGTGCCCTTGTGGTAACCCCTCGGACGGCTCGCTCGGAGACGCTGGCTGTGCGAACGGTGCCTCGGCGGGCGGCTGCAGCCTCGACGCAGCGGGCTCATCCAGCGTCGCTGCTGCGGACCTCGTCTTGAGGGGAGAGGGTCTCGTATCGAGCCAGCCGGGCCTCTACTTCCAGGGCAACAACGCTATCAGTGGCGGCGCGGGGATCGCCTTTGGTGATGGCTTGCGCTGCGCTGGTGGTGGGGTCGTACGCCTGCAGGTCCGCTTCTCCGACAGCTCAGGGGCGTCTAACACCACGATCGATGTCGCCGCTGCGGGCGGCGTTGTCCCTGGAGACACCAAGCGATATCAGCTCTGGTACCGCGACCCGAACACCAGCATTTGTGGGACGGGCTTCAACCTCTCCAACGGCTTCGAGGTGAGCTGGGGAGCTTGAGCTCAGCTCTCTGACTCAGCCACGACGAAGGCCAGCGCGAGGTCAGCGTCATGGGTGATCGTGAGGTGCCAGCGGGTGATCCCGCGCTCACGGGCGAGCTCAGCCGTTCGACCGTGGAGCTTGATCGTGGGCGCTTGGCCAGGATCACGCAGGGTCTCGATGTCGACCCAGCGGACCCCGCTGCGCCATCCCGTTCCGAGGGCCTTCATGACGGCCTCCTTCACGGCGAAGCGGCCAGCGTAGTGGCTCGGACGAGAGCGCGGGCGTCGGTCGCAATAGGCGCGCTCCGCGTCGGTGAAGACGCGCGCGCAGAAGCCCTCGCCCCTGCGCTCGAGCACGTCGGCTATGCGTGAGATCTGACAGAGGTCGCTGCCGATGGAGACGATCGCCATACAGAGCTCCCCTCAGTCGCCGCGCTCTTCCGTCACGGCCTCAAGGTCGTGGAGCGACCAGATGCGCGGGTTCTTGACGCGGCGATAGCCGCTGGCCTGATAGCTGGCCTCCGCGAAGAGCTCGAGCCAGTCGCGGATCTCATCGAGGCGCACGATCTCGTCGACGTCCATCCTGGAGGCCGCCTGATAGGGGTCCATGTCACCCTCGATGCGCTCCTCCATCTCCTTCATGCCGGCCTCGATCTTGGCGCGCTCTTCTGGGTCCTCGGTCGCGATCTCAAAGTCCTCGTCGAGCTTGGTGTTGTAGGCGGCGATCGCGAGGGTGCGGCCCTCCATCACAGCGAGCCGGGAGATCGGAGTCGCGAGCTGCATCACTGGGTCGTAGGGCATCCCGGCCATGGCGTAGTAGCCCGCTCCCGAGGCCTTGCGCAGGAGCACAGTGCACATCGGTGTGGTGTTCGTGCTGTTGGTGTAGATCAGGTTCGAGCCGTAGCCGAGGAGGCCTTGGCGCTCGGCCTCGACGCCGATGTCGAAGCCAGAGATGTCCTGTAGCCACACCAAGGGGATCCCGTCGTCGTTGCAAGAGCGGCTGAAGAGGCTCGTCTTGGCGATGCCCTCTCGATAGAGGATGCCCGCGGGCTTCTTTCCGCCGGGGAGGTCCTTGTCATCGATGAGTCCCTGGCGGTTGGCGACGAAGCCCACGTGGAGCCCGTTCACCCTGCCGACGCCGACGAGGACCTCCTGTCCACGCTCTGGCATGAGCTCCCAGAACTCCCCGTCGTCCACGAGCCGGGCGAGGACCTCCTCGACGTGATAGGTCATGCGGTGGTTCGCAGGGAACAGCCCTGTCAGCTCCTCCGGCGAGTGCGCTGGCGGGCTGGCCTCGACGCCGTTTCGGTGGAACTCCACCGCGCTTGAGCCTAGGCGTTCGACCTCTGCGCGGATGATCTCAAGGGCCGCCTCGTCATCATC
>JAKVCE010000414.1 GCA_022447405.1 Planctomycetota bacterium
CCGCGGCCTCCGGAACCACAATCCGGCGCTCTAACCAACTGAGCTACACCCACCATTCGTGGCGCATAAGCGCCACATCTCAAGGCGAAAGAGCATCGTGTCGAGCGCCTTGGAAGTCAACAGCCAAGCGGCTCTCAGCCGCCAAGGAGGCGTCGCAGGAGCCCCTTAGGCTTCGGAGCCTCAAGCTGCGCTAGCTGCGCGTGAGCCGCGTTCAGCTGCTCTCGGATGACCTCGTTCTCTCGCTGCAGAGATCCGAGCATCACGCAGACCCTCCTTGAGGCCGCCCGCTCACGCTCCAGGGCCTCATCACTGGACTCGAGCTGGCGCTCCATCCGGTCCATGAGGTTGCTGGAGCCGCGCTCAATGAGCGAGGCGTTCTCCAGGGCTTGCTCGTTCAAGCTCGCCTGGTGTTCGAGGTCATGGATCTTGTCCATGTAAGCCCGCTCCTTGCGGCCGGGTCCGACGACCTTGGGCTCACTGCGGCTGGGAGCGCCGCTCACGAGCTCCACGACGGGCTCGCCGTTCGGGTCAACAGCCCCAGGGCGCTCAACACGCCTGGGAGAGGGCGCCGTCACGCGGCGCTGGGTGTCCTGGGAGGGGCTCAGACTCGACTTGCTCGCTGCGATATCCACGTTGTCCATATCGGCTCAGAAAGGCCCCTCCTTGCCTGACTCTACGGCTCATGGCGAATGAGGCGCGGACAAGGGCGAGCGAGGTAGGTAGCCTCTCTCTACATGACCGCCTCTGAGAATGGAGACAAGGCCAAGGGCGCAGCTCCCCTCGGGGAAGATCACTGGTCAAAGAGCCGCGCCGGCGAGAACGAGGAGGCCCTCGAGTACTACCGCGAGCGCTCCAAGGCCCCCGGCGTCGAGGACGGCGGCGGCATGCGCAATCACTACTGCTTCGAGTGCGACGGCGTGATCGAGCTCGAGTACGACAGCAGGCAGCCCGCCCCCACCATCCCTGAGACTTGCCCTCACTGCGGCGCCAAGCTCGAGGGCGGCGCCCGCCGTATGTTCAACTGGGTGGAGTTGGACCAGCCGCCGGGCAGCGACGCCCGCGCGCTCCTGTACCCTGCCATCGGCGGCCTCATCGGACTCGCCGTCATCACCTTCTTAGCGATCAAGCTCTTCGCATGACCCAAGCCGACCGCCGGTTCGAGAGACAAGAGCGCTTCGCCTCCCTCGGCGCTGAGGGGCAGGCGCGCCTCGAGAATGCCCGCTGCCTCCTCGTAGGCTGCGGCGCGCTCGGAGGCGTGATCGCCCAGAGCCTCACCCGCGCAGGGGTCGGCACCCTCGTCCTCGTCGACCGCGACGTGGTCGAGGTGACGAACCTGCCTCGACAGGTGCTCTTTGAGGACCGGCACGCGGAGGAGGGCACCCTCAAGGTCGAGGCCGCCCTCGAGACCCTCAGCCGAATCGGCGGGCCCACGCGCTTCGAGACCCACGCCGACCACCTCGACGCTGAGAACATCGAGGACTTGGCTGAGGGCTGCGACCTCATCCTCGACGGGACGGACAACCTCGGGACCCGCTACCTCGTGAACGACTACGCGGTGGACGCGGGCGTGCCCTGGATCTACGGCGGCGTCGTCGGCTCGGGCGGGCTCGTCTTGCCCGTCCTCCCAGGCGAGGGCCCGTGCCTGCGCTGCGTCTTCCCAGAGCCGCCGCCGGCCGGCGCGCTCCCGACCTGCGAGACCGCTGGCGTCATCCTGCCCGCCGTCGCAGCGGTCGCGTCTCTGCAGTCGGGGCTCGCCATGCGACTCCTCGCCTCCCCGGAGACCCTCGAGCCAGCGCTCGTTGAGCTCGACGTCTGGACCGGAGAGACGCGCCGGGTGCGCGCCAAGCGCCGCGCGGGGTGCCCCTGCTGCGAGGGTCGAGACTTCCCCTTCCTCCACGAGCCGCAAGCGAGACCAGCGACCATCCTCTGCGGACGCAACACTGTGCAAGTCCGCGGACGCAAGCCCGCCCCCGACCCGCGCGCTGTCGCCCAAGCCCTCGACGGCATCGCGCGCGACGTGCGCTTCGCTGGACCGATCCTGCGCTTCGAGGTGGAAGAGTTCTGCGTGACGCTCTTCGAGGACGGCCGCGCCCTCATCGAAGGCACCGACGAGATCGAGCGCGCCCTCGCCGTCTACGACCGCTACATCGGGAGCTGAGCCTTGGGTTCGGGTCTGCGGGTTGTCCTCTTGGCCGCCGGCGCGAGCGAGCGCTTAGGCGAGCCCAAGGCCCTCGTCGACCTCGGCGGAGAACGCGTCCTCGACAGACTCCTCAGCGCCTGCGGTGATCCTAGACCGCTCGTCATCGCTGGAGCGCACTAC
>JAKVCE010000415.1 GCA_022447405.1 Planctomycetota bacterium
GTTCGCGCCGATGATGATGACAACATCGGTGTTCTTGAAGTCCGAGTTGATCTGGTCGAGCTCGAAGAGCTGCTCATAGGGCACGTTCGCCTCGGCGAGGAGGACGTTCATGTGCCCGGGCATGCGGCCAGCGACAGGGTGGATGGCGTAGCGCACCTCGATGTCGTCGCCCTCGAGGAGACCGGCGAGCTCCTGCACCTTGTGCTGCGCTTGCGCGACCGCCATCCCGTAGCCCGGGACGATGATGACGCTCTGGGCCGACTCGAGGATCATCGCGACGTCCGCTCCGCTCGTGGACTTGACGCCCTTGTACTCAGAGTCGCCGGCGTCCGAGCCCGCGTCGATGCCCCCGAAGAGCACGTTCGCGAGCGAGCGGTTCATCGCCTTGCACATGATCTGCGTCAGGATCAGTCCGGACGCGCCGACCAAGGAGCCCGCGACGATGAGGAGCTCGTTCTGCAACACGAAGCCCGTCGCCGAGGCGGCGAGGCCTGAGTAAGAGTTCAACAGCGAGATCACGACCGGCATGTCGGCGCCGCCGATCGGGACGACGAGGCCGATGCCGAGGACCAAGGTCAGTCCCAAGAGGACAAAGACCCAGGTCTGAATGTCTGCGGAGCCGCCTGACGCGGCGAAGCCCACCATCCCGGCAGCGTAGATCGCGCCGAGGAGCAGGAGCACGTTCAGCGGCTTGTTCCCCAAGGGGCCGATGCGGCTCTTCCAGAGCTTGCCTGCGAGCTTGAGGAAGGCGATGAAGCTGCCAGAGAAGGTCACGGCGCCGATCAGGACCGAGAGGACCGCTGCGACAGCGAAGAGGACGCCCTCCTGAGAGGAGAGGCTCCCGGGCCCCGCTGGCATCTCAGCGCGGGCGCGCTCGATCTCAGCCCAGGCCACCAAGAGTGAGGCGATGCCACCCAGGCCGTTGAAGAGCGCCACGAGCTCGGGCATGGACGTCATCTGGACACGCTTGGCGAGCCCGAGGCCGATCAGACCGCCCAGGGCCAGACCACCGACGAGGACCTTGAGGTCGAAGACCTCGCCCCAGAGGTGCCAGACCGTGACGCAGATGGCCAGGAGCATCGCGACGGCTGCGACCTGGTTGCCGCTCTGTGCGGTGCGGACGCGCGCCAAGCGCTTGATCCCGAGGATGAAGAGGAGCGCCGCCAGCATGTAGCTGGCCTGGACCCAAGTGTCGGCCGCGCTCGCGGTCTCGAAGATGGCAGAGAGGCTCATGGAGTCAGCTGTCCTTCTTCTTGGAGCCCTTGGAGGCGAACATCCCGAGCATTCGGTCGGTGACCACGAAGCCACCGACGACGTTCACGGTCGCGAGCGTGATCGCGCAGAAGCCGAGGATCTTCCCGAGCTCGGGGTAGTCGGCGACAGCGCAAGAGATCGCGCCCACGATGGTGATCCCGCTGATCGCGTTGGCGCCCGACATGAGCGGCGTGTGGAGGGTCGGCGGGACCTTCGTGATGAGCTCGAAGCCCACGAAGATCGCGAGCACCAGGATCCAGAGGCCGACGAGGAGGAAGTCTCCCCCACCTGCTTGTGCGAGCATCATGCCTTCACCTCATTGTTCGAGAGGAGCTCTGTAGTTTGTGCGTGTGTGACGGCCCCGTCGTGTGTCAGGGCGCAGCCCGCGATGACCTCGTCCTCAAAGTCGAGGGTGAGCGCGCCTTCTGCGACGAAGGGCTTCAAGAGCGCGAGCACGTTCTTGGCGAAGAGGTTGCTCGCGTCGGCGGGGACGGTCGCGGGGAGGTTCCTCGTGCCGACGATCGTCACGCCGTGGGCGGCGATGACTTCGCCAGCCTGGCTGAGGGTGCAGTTCCCGCCGCTCTCGACGGCGAGGTCGACGATCACGCTGCCCTCTTGCATGGACTGCACCATCTCCTCGGGGACGAGCACGGGGGCCGCCCGACCGGGGATCTGCGCTGTCGTGATGACGATGTGGGCCTCGGAGACGCGCCGCGCGACCTCTTCGCGCTGGCGCGCGAGGAACTCCTCGCTCGCCTCCTTGGCGTAGCCGCCCTCGTCCTCGAGGTCCTCAGCGCCCTCGACCTCGATGAAGGTCGCGCCGAGGCTCTCGACCTGCTCCTTCGCGGCGAAGCGCACGTCCGTGGCCTCGACGACGCAGCCGAGTCGGCGCGCGGTGGCGATGGCCTGCAGGCCCGCGACGCCTGCGCCAAAGATGACGACCTTGGCGGGCTTGACGGTGCCAGCCGCGGTCATGAGCAGCGGGCAGAGCTTGCCGAGGTGAGACGCTGCAAGCAGCACGGCCTTGTACCCGGAGATCGTGGCCTGCGAGCTCAGGACATCCAT
>JAKVCE010000416.1 GCA_022447405.1 Planctomycetota bacterium
GTCTCAGGCTTCTCCCTCTTCGAGAGCGGACCCAAACTCGGCGTCCCCGGGACTCTCAGCATCGACGAGATCCGCGCCTCCCTCGCGGAGCCGGACGCTCACACGCCCTTCGTCCCCGTGGGGCCCGTCGGGATGCCCGCCGATCTCTCTGAGTTCATCCCTGCAGACAACCCCATGACCAAGGCCAAGGTCGAGCTGGGCAGACAGCTCTACTTCGACCCGCGCCTCTCCGGTAACGAGACGATAGCCTGCGCTACCTGCCACCACCCCGACATGGGCTGGACCGACAATGCCCCCGTCTCCACTGGGATTCACGGGCAGAAGGGCGGCGTGAGCGCGCCCACGGTCATGAACCGCATCCTCGGCAAGACACAGTTCTGGGACGGGCGCGCGGCGAGCCTAGAGGCGCAGGCCGCCGGCCCCGTCGGCAACCCGATCGAGAGGGGCTTCACCTGGGAGCGTGCCGAGAAGCTGCTCCGCGAGGTCGAGGGCTATGACGTCCAGTTCCAAGCGATCTTCGGTGGCCCCGCCACGGAGGACACCGCGACCAAGGCCATCGCCGCCTTCGAGCGCACCGTCTTTGCGGGTGACAGCCCCTACGACCACTTCGAGCGCGCGACGCCCTTCTACAACCTCGACATGGAGGATGAGACCGACGAGGACCTCATCGCTCGCTACGAGGAGGCGATGAAGGGTGAGGAGGACAACCCCATGACCGAGAGCGCGAAGCGTGGGCGTGAGCTCTTCTTCGGGAAGGCCAACTGCAGCGCCTGCCACGTGGGACCGGACCTCTCGGATGAGCAGTTCCACAACATCGGCATCGGACAGATGGGCCCCGAGCCCTTCCCGGGCCGCTTCGCCGTGACCGGCGTCGACGCCGACCGCGGCGCGACCAAGACCCCCGGCCTGCACAACATCGCGGACACCGCGCCCTACATGCACGACGGCAGCATGAAGACCCTCACGGAGGTCATCCTGCACTACAAGCGCGGCGGCACGAACACCGACGGCACCAAGTCGCCCCACCTCTCGGACAAGATCTTCCCCCTCGACCTCAACGGGCAGGAGATCGCCGACCTCGTCGAGTTCCTAGAGCAGGGGCTGAGCGGTACGGTCACGCCGGTCGAGATCCCGCGCCTGCCCTGAGGCTCACACTCCAGGCGCTCCCGAGATAGAATCCCCGGCTCGCCTCGGCGAGTGAAGCGCGCTCAATGGCCCTCTCATGCGGAATCGTCGGGCTGCCCAACGTGGGCAAGTCCACACTCTTCAACGCCCTCACCGGCGCTGACGCGGGCGTAGGTCCCTACGCCTTCGTCACGACTGAGCCGCAGGTCTCCATCGTCGGCGTCCCCGACGCGCGCCTCGCCGTCATCAACGGCTTCATCGAGACCGAGAAGATCATCGAGGCCGAGCTCACCGTCGTCGACATCCCCGCTCTGACACAAGGTGCGTACAAGGGCGAGGGGATGGGCAACAAGTTCCTCGGGCGCGTCAAAGAGACCGACGCCATCCTCCACGTGGTTCAGTGCTTCGAGCGTCAGGACCTCGGGCGGGAGACGCCGGTGAACCCGAAGGGAGACATCGAGGGCCTCGAGCTCGAGCTCGCGATGGCTGACCTCGAGACCATCGACCGAAACATCGAGCGCGTCGCTAAGAAGGCGCGCGCAGGTGACGATGTCTCGATCTACGAGAAAGAGGTCTTCGAGCGCGCGCAGGCGCACCTCACCGAGGGTGGGCAGCTCAGGCACCTCGAGTGGAACACGAAAGAGCTAGAGACGATGCGGCCGCTCTTTCTCCTCACGACAAAGCCCGTGCTCTACGTCGCAAACGTCGCCGATGATGACGTGGAAGGCTCGGGTGACTTCGCGAAGGCCGTCGCCGCCCACGCTGAAGAGTCCGGCGACGCCTGGATCCCGGTCTCCTGCGACATCGAGGGCGAGCTGCGCGGCATGGATGACGAGGACCGCGAGATGTTCATG
>JAKVCE010000417.1 GCA_022447405.1 Planctomycetota bacterium
TGTACATGGCCTAGAGGATAGCCGCTCTCAGCGAGAGTTGAGCCAGGCCTCTGTGGCTCCAGCGATCCTAGAGAGCGTCCGCGCGCCCGCCTGTCCTCCTCCAAGCGAGATGACGGTCCCCGCGCTGGGGGCGCCCGCGCCGCCCTGACCGGCCGCTCGCACGCCGCCAGGGACGCCCAGGCAGTCGGTGATGGCCTCCGCTGCCGCGCGCTGGAGGGGCGTCGGTGCGCCCTCGGCGGCGAGCTCAAACCACAGGCCCGCCTCTAAGAGCTGCGTCGGCAAGCGCCCCTCCGGGAGGGCAGGGAGGTGCTCGTCGCGTGGCATGAAGCGGCCGAAGAGTTGCACAGGTCCCTCCTTCTCTGGGTGGAGCTCCACGAGCAGCGGGTCATTCCGCGTCTCTTGGCGCATCCAGTCGATGTAGGTGATCCGGACCTCACGGGCTGGGAGCTCTGGGAGCTGGACGAGGAAGGACGCGGAGCCTCCTGAGAGGTGGTGCACCTTGACCTCGACGCCAGCGCGCTCGACGGAGATCACCAGGCGGACCTCGGCCTCTCCAGCGCGGAAGGTCGTCGAGGCGCTGATCGGTCCCACGACCCCGCGTGCGGCGTCCAGGGCTCCAGGAGGAGGGACGGGTGTCAGCAGCGCACCTCTGGGGACCGCCGCGTCCACCTGGAGCTCTCCAGGGAGCCCAGGGAGGAGCTTAGGCATGAGGGAGGCAGCGACCTCTGGCTCCCTCACAAGGGTCGCGAAGTGGGCCCAGGCGTCCGCTGAGCGGCCGCCGCGGGCGGCGAGGTAGGCGAGTGCGCCGCTCTCCTTGGGGGAGCGCTCCTTGCTCTTGAGCCAGCGGCTCCACGCGTGCCAGGTCTTGGGGGCGGACCAGGGGTCAGAGTGGGAGAGGACCTCGGCTGCGTCCTCGCCCAAGGCCTCCATCCAGGCGTCGCTCACGGTCGCATCTGGGTCGACGCTCGCCCAGGCGCGGGCGGCGGGTCCCTCCGGGAGGAGGACGTCGCCGGACAAGAGAGGGCAAAGAGAGAGGGTGAGGACGGTGAGCATCTTGTGAGGTCGTGGCGTCGAGGGAGGATAACCGATACCCTCGGCGTCTCACCCCGCTAGCGGAGTTCGTCCCATGATCGACCCCGAACTGCTCGAGATCCTCGCCTGCCCCGACACACATCAGCCCCTCGCGATGGCTGAGGAGGCCCTCGTGGGCTCTCTGAACGCTGCCATCGAGGCGGGCGGCTTGAAGAACGTCGGAGGCGAGCCCGTGGAGGGGCCCTTGGACGGCGGCCTCGTCCGGGAAGACGGTGCCATCGTCTACCCCATCCGCGACCGCATCCCGGTCCTCTTGGTGGGAGAGGGGATCTCTCTCCCGCTCAGCGAGTAGCGGCGAGGCGTCGCCGTGCGCTGGACCCATCCTGATCACCCGGGGCGCATCGTGCGCCTGGGTTATTGCCTCAACCTGCGCGCCGCTGAGAGCGCGGCTGAGCTGTTGGAGAGCCTGCGTGAGGTCATCCTGCCGCTCCGAGATCGACTGCACGTGGAGGGGAGCTTCGGGGTCGGGATGTACGTCCCGGCTGCGCTAGCAGGACACCTCCTCAGCGAAGCAGGCGCCGCAGAGCTCAGCGAGCTTCGGCGCTTCCTCGAGGCTGAGCGCCTAGACGCCTTCACTTGGAACGCCTTCCCCTACGGGGACTTTCAGACAGACGGCCTCAAGGAGGCTGTGTATGAGCCCACTTGGACAGACGCTCGGCGCGCGCGTTACACGCTGGACGTCGCCCGGCTCGCGCAGGCCCTCGCTGGTGACGAGCAGCGCTCACACCTCTCGATCTCTACGCACGGCGGTCGCTACGGCGAGTGGGAGGGGAGCGAGGCAGAGCGCGCCCGCGGACAGCTCCGTGAGGTCATCGATGTGCTCGAGGGGATGGAGGGAGCGCCGGTCATCCTCTCCGTAGAGGCAGAGCCGTGCTCGAGCGCGACGGACACGAGCAGAGCGGCGGCCTGGGTATCGGAGCTGCGCTCTCGGCACCTGGGGCTTTGCCTGGACTGCTGCCACTCCGCTGTCGAGTTCGAGGATGCGGAAGAGGCGCTGGCGCTCTCACACGCTGCCGGGCTAGGGAAGGTGCAGTTCTCCAGCGCGCTCAGTCTTGAGGACCCCTCCGTGAACGTGGCGGGGGTCGAGGCGCTCCTCGGGCTGGATGAGCCCCGCTTTCTGCACCAGGTCACGAGCCCGCTCGAGGAGGTGCGCGCTCCAGATCTCCCAGACCTGGCGCGCGCGCTGGCTGCGGATGAGCGCTGGCTAGAGCAGCCGGAGTGGC
>JAKVCE010000418.1 GCA_022447405.1 Planctomycetota bacterium
CCTCCACGGCGCTGGCGTCGAGCCCGGTGAGGGCCTCGTGGACGGCCGCGCGGACGGCCTCGACCCAAGTCTTTGGGTCCTGCTCACAGGCGCCTCTAGCGAGGCCCTCGATGAGCCCATAGCTCACTCCCCCTCGACCGACGACAGCGCCAGCCTCAGAGTCGTAGACGAGGGCCTTCGTCCCCTGAGTCCCTACATCCACGCCGCGGTGGAGACCCACGCGTCTAGCCCCTGACCCCGAGGAGGTGCTCCATCGCCAGCTGGTCGAGGCGCTCATAGCGCTTACCCACCGCGGCCAAAGCCTCGGGGTCTAGCTCGAGGGCCTCGAGCTTGGCGCAGCGCTCGGCGTCGAAGGAGCCGATCAGCTCGCCGACGCTGTCCGGGTCCGCCTGACCAGCCTCGAGGATCTCGCGCACCTCGGGGTCTGCGTCGAAGGCCGCCGCGCGCGCGGCGAGGATCTTGTACGTCCGCATGCAGCCGCGCGCGAAGTCCCACACGCCGTCCCAGTCCTCTGTCCGGTAGGCGTGCGCGTCGAAGTGCCGAGGGCCCTCGTAGCGATCGTATCCCCCCGTCCCTTCGAGGAGCCGCACGAGGAAGAACGCGCCCTTCGCGTCCTCGGAGCCGAAGCGCAGGTCCTGGTCGTAGCGACCGATGCGCTGGGCGTTGAGGTCGATGTGGAAGAGCTTCGAGGCCTCCATCGCCTGGGCGACGGCGTGGACCATGCTCAAGCCCGGCATGTTCTCGTGAGCGACCTCTGGGTTGACGCCGATCATCTCCGCGTGCTCGAGGGTCTCGATGAAGTGCAGGATGTGTCCGGTCGTGGCGAGGTAGATGTCTCCGCGCGGCTCGTTCGGCTTGGCCTCGAGGGCGAAGCGGAGATCCCAGCCTTGCTCCTTCACCCAGCCACCCAGAAAGTCATACGCGTCCCGATACCACTTGATCGCGTCGCGCACGTCTCGGCAGGCGTCTGATTCGCAGCCCTCGCGTCCGCCCCAAAACACGATCGTCTGCGCGCCCAGCTCTACACCGGTCTCGATGGCTCGCATCGCTTTCCGCACGGCGTAGGCGCGCACCTTGGGATCGCTGGCCGTAAAGGCCCCGTCCCGAAAGACCGGATGGCTGAAGAGGTTTGTCGTCGCCATCGGGACGCACAGCCCAGCTGAGTCCACAGCCGCCCGGAACTCGGAGACGATGCGGTCACGCTCTGAGGGGCTCGAGCCGAAGGGGATCAGGTCGTTGTCGTGAAGGTTCACCCCCCACGCTCCGACCTGAGCGAGGCCCTCGACCAGCTCAAGGGGGCTCTTAGAGGGGCGCACGGCCGGGCCAAAGGGGTCGCCGCCAGGGTTTCCGACGGTCCAGAGGCCAAAGGTGAAGCGGTCGGAAGGGGTCGGATCAAATTGGTCAGTCATAGTGTCCTCGCAGGCCCCAGAATGTACCTGAGCCGATGTTCCACGGCACCACTTGCCGTGAGAGCACCCGCCCTTACATTGGAGACAGGAGGGAGATCCCCTCCAGCACCACCCGGACCGGCCCAGGAGCCCCCATGCGCCCCACCCTCACCATCATCGCGAGCCTCCTCTTCGCAGGCTCAGCTCTCGCGCAAGGCGAGTACCGCTTCGACCTGAACTCGAGCCAGTCCGGCTTCACCTGGTCAGGCAGCACGAGCCTCGGGAGCGTGGTCCCCGACTCCACGAACAACCACACCCTCTCCGGACACCAGGACGTCTCCGTCTTCAACGGCAGCTACCCCCTGTCCTCTGCGAGGCTTGAGGGTGGCGTCATGAGCGTCAGCCCGAACATCGCGGCCTATGTCTCAGGACCTCTCGGCATCAACCTCGCCGACATCGACATCACGAACCTGAGCGTCTCCTCCCGCACCCTGGGCACCTTCACCCTCTCCGCTGGCGGAGGCTCCTTCACCACAGTCGTCGAGAACACCATC
Organism: Planctomycetota bacterium; assembly: GCA_022447405.1. Taxonomy (GTDB): domain Bacteria; phylum Planctomycetota; class UBA1135; order UBA1135; genus JAKVCE01. The sequence continues at coordinate 1,943 of JAKVCE010000418.1, forward strand.
CTCTCTGGCAACCTCACGATCGACCCGCTCGCGGGCAGCACGATCAGCGAGAACCTCGCTGGTACGGTCACCACCTCGACCGTCTCCGGCAACCTCTACAAGACGAGCTCCGGGATGCACTTCTCCATCCCGATCATCATGAACATCGACGCCTCGGACCCCGGCTCAGGGATCTCCGGCTCGCTCTCGGTCAACGGAAACATCGTCGGCAACTTCGACGCCCCCAGCCCGGCGATCTACTGCATCGGCGCACCAAACTCGAACACCTCCAGCGGCGGTCAGATCGGCTACTGGGGCTCGACGAGCGTCAGCAACAACGACCTGACCCTCATCGCCACAGGCATCCCCACCAACCAATTCGGG
>JAKVCE010000419.1 GCA_022447405.1 Planctomycetota bacterium
GAGCGCGAGGAAAGCGACGATGAGCGCGACGGCTGAGTAGGGAGAGCCGAGGTCGGCGCCGATCCAGCGCAGCATGAGGCCCAGGTGCTCGAAGCCAGCGTCGACGCCGAAGCCATAGTGCCCAGCCTCTCCGTAGTGGAAGCGCTCGAAGGCGACGTCTCTCCAGAAGCGGATCGGCTGCAGCGCCGCGCCTGGAGTGCTCAGGAGGAAGGCGCCTGCGAAGGCCGCGAGGCTCCCACCGAGCCGTCTCAAGTCGCGCTCCGGCGGGGTCCGCCACCAGAGCATGAGGAGGGGGAGGAGCAGCAGGCCAGCCGTGTACTTTGTCCCCGTCGCGAGCCCCGCGAGGGCGGCGACGCAGAGCGGGCACCCCTTCCCCTCGAAGGTCTTGAGGAGCGCGGCCGTGTAGAGCGCGACGAGCGCGGCGAGGATCATGTCAGGGGCGACCCAGCGCGCGTGGTAGGAGAGCTCCCAGCTGGTCGCGACGAGCCCCGCGGCGAAGAGAGACTCCCAAGGGCCGCCCCTCCGCCGCGTCGCGAGGAACACGCCGAGGATGGCGAGGGCGCTCACGCTGAGGAACACGCCGCGCATGCGCAGGAGGAAGCCTGGGCTCCGCGCCACCTGTGTGAGCTCCTCCTTGACCGGGGCGATGCCTTGCACGGGCTCTCCGATCTCGAGGGGGCCGCGCGTCTTGAGCCCAGAGTAGTCTGCGCCGAGGGCCTCGGGGGCGATGGCGGCGAGAGCCAGCCAGTAGCTCACCGAGGGATAGTTGTACCACTCGGGCAGGAGGGTCTCTTCGGCGATGGAGCGTTCGACCAGGCGCACCTGGAAGCCCTCGTCCCAGTGCTCCCCGTAGTCGATGCCGCGGGCGCCGGTCCAAAGGAACCAGCTGAGGGGGAGGAGGAGAAGCAGCCAGGCTGCGCGCTCGCTCAGGTGCAAGCCCTCCGGCGCACGCGCTCCTGTCGCTCCGCTGGCTTCGTCCGTCATGCGCCCTCGTGGATCCTATTCAGCTCCAGCCAGAGCTCCTTCACTCGCTCGCGTGAAGCCATGCTTGGGAGTATGGCGTGTGAGAGCGGCGGAGTCTCGCCTGGGAGTGGTAATCCGGCGAGGGCGCTCCGGACGCGCTCAGCGCTGGAAGATAGGCAGCAGGCTCTCGGGGAGGGCTAGGACCAGGGCGTTCGTCGCCGTGGCATAGCTCGAGCCGAAGCGCGTGTCCCGCCAGGCCCCAGAGCGCTCCTGGGCTGCGATGAGCCGCTCCCGCTCCTCATGGAACCAGCGCTCAAAGAGCGCGCGGTCCGGATGCTGCCAATAGGCTTGCGCCAGGTAGAGGCGCTCATAGACCGGGAAGGCGGGGCTCTTGATGGTGAGGGTCTCACGCGCGATGAGCTCACGCTGGATGGAGGCATAGCCGCGGACGACCTCCTGACCTGAGTAGATCCCGGTGGCGTTCAAGGTCGAGATGGCAGCCGCGGTGAGGGCGACCGAGGTCTCCTCATGCCCGATCGCGTAGCGGAAGGAGCCGTCCTCTGCCTGGGAGCGACGCACATAGTCCACGGCCCGCTTGATGACCTCTTGGTTCACCTGCAAGCCGGAGTTGCGCGCCGCGCGCAGCGCCTGAACGAGGGCGATGGTGACCGAGCCTTCGTGCTCGAGGCTGCGCTCAGGGGAGTAGTACCAGGCGCCTTCGGTGCCTTGGCTCGACTCGATCCGGATGATCGCGAGCTTCAAGGCGCGCTCGATGCGACGACCACGTGGGCTCCTCGGAGACATGGCGTAGGCCTCCGCGAGGGCCAGGGTGGCGAAGCCGTGACCGTGCATGCGCGAGAGCTGATCGCGGCTGTCTGAGATGTAGCCGGTGGTCTTGGAGTCAGGTGAGAGCTCGACGCGACCGAGCAGGTAGTCGATCGCTGCGGCGAGGGGGGCGCCGTGAGGACCGCGCTCGGGAGTGCTGCCACCAGCCATCCAGGCCAGCGCTGCGAGGGAGGTGACGGCGAGGGGGGCCTCCTGCCTGGCGCCTGTCGTCGGGAGGCTCCCGTCGGGTTGCTGCTCTTGCTCCTTGGCGAGCCAGTCGAGGGCGCGCTCTAGGGCCGCGCGTCCGGCGGCCGCTTCGCTGGCCTCCTCGTCGAGCTGCAAGCGCTCGCTGACACCGGAGCCATCGTCCTGCAGAGCGCCCGGGGGCTCTGCGTCCGCGCGCGGGGCGAGGAGCGCCGCTGCGAAGAGGAGCGAGGTCAGGAGCAAGCCCTATCGACCTCCACGTCGATTGAGGCGGCGATAGTAGGCGTCGATCCACTCGCGATAGCGGGGG
>JAKVCE010000042.1 GCA_022447405.1 Planctomycetota bacterium
ACTGGGTCTACAAGACCATGCGCGGCGTCGACATGGGCTACTGCTGGTTGGGTCTCTCCCAAGATCTCGGCGACCCCACCTACGCCGAGCCCTCAGGGGGCTGGTTCTGGGTCGACGGGACCCCGCTCTCCTACGCGAACTGGCACGCGGGCGAGCCGAACAACTCAGGTGCCACGGAGCACTACGCTGGCTTCTGGCAGGCCGGCCAATGGAACGACTACCGGATCGATGACGCCGCCGCCTCGAGGTATGTCATCGAGTTCGACACGCCCCTCCCGGTCAAGAACCCGAGCAACAGACACCACTACGTCGGCGTCAGCGCCAGCGCCACTTGGGAGGAGGCCAAGCTGCACGCGGAGAGCATGTCCTTCCTCGGAGCGCAGGGTCACCTCGCCACCTTCGACGATCTGGCCGAGGACCAGTGGGCCCACCAGAGCGTCGGCGCTGGGATCGGGAACGCATGGATCGGGCTGTGGCAAGATCACAGCGACCCCAACTACGTCGAGCCCGGAGGCGGCTGGGGCTGGATCGACGGGACCCCGCTCAATTACACCCACTGGGGTGTAAGCGAGCCGAACGACACCTTCGCGGAGGACCACTGCGCTCAGCTCTCGTCCGGGGAGTGGAACGACTTCCAGTCTGGCAACTCAAACGTCCAGGGCTTCATCGTCGAGTTCGACACCACGCTCCCCGTGGAGTACACGCCCACGGGACACCACTACCTCGCGGTCTCGGAGCAGGTCCCTTGGAGCGTCGCCGACGAGTACGCGCGCTCCTTGACCTACCAGGGTGTGCAGGGCCACCTCGCCACCCTCGCAGACCCCGCTGAGGACGCCTGGGTCTACAACGTGCTCTCTGGTGGCAGCCTGGGAAACGCCTGGCTCGGGCTGGTCCAAGACCTCGCTGACCCCAACTACTCCGAGCCCGCCGGGGCCTGGGGATGGGTGGACGGGACCCCCTTCACCTACACGAACTGGCGGGCGAACGAGCCCAACGACACCTGGGGTGACGAAGACTTCGGCGGCTACTACAGCGGCAGCCAGTGGAATGACTACCGACCCCAAGACGCCACGGTCCCCAGCTACGTGGTCGAGTTCGACAACTACCCAGCGACCATCCTCTGTCATGGCGACGGCTCAGGGTCTCTCTGCCCGTGCAGCAACACCGGCGTCACGGGCGAAGGCTGCGCGAACTCCACGGGCGCTGGCGCGCGCCTGGTGACGGCCGGGACCCCCGGGCTCTCGGCCTCCTCCTTCACCCTGGTGGCGACGGGGCTCCCTGCGAACCAGCCGGGGCTCTTCTTCCAGGGCAACAACGCCATCAACGCAGGACTCGGCGTCCAGTTCGGTGACGGGCTGCGCTGCGTGGGTGGCGCTGCCAAGCGCCTCCAGCTCGTCCTGAGCGACAGCACGGGCACATCCCAGACGACGGTCAACATCGGCGCTGTCGGTCAGGTCGCGCCCGGTGACCTGCGCCGCTACCAGCTCTGGTACAGCGACGCGAACACGCCCTGCGGTGGCATGTTCAACCTCTCGAACGCCGCCGAGATCACCTGGCAACCCTGAGGCTCAGCGCAGCGCGTCTTCTAAGGCGGTGCGCGCGTCAGTCCCTTCGTCGCGGTACTTGACGATCACGGCGCAGGCCGCGCTCAAGCCTTGGGCGCGCGCGAACTCAGAGTCGAGGGCGCGCACGCCGGGGACGACGACGGCGCCAGCTGGGACCTGGAGCGGCTCGTCGGGGGTGCCTGTGAGCTGGGTCTCGCTCACCAGGTCGAAGAGCGGCGTGGTCGCAGTGAGGACGACGCCGGAGGCGAGGACAGCGCCGGCGCCGACGAGGACCCCCTCGTAGAGACCAGTGTTCCCGCCGAGGAAGGCGCCGTCTTCGACGATCACGGGCCGCGCGCCGGCGGGCTCGAGGACGCCACCGACCTGGCAGGCGGCTGAGACGTGGACGCCGCTCCCGACCTGGGCGCAGGTGCCGACGAGGGCGTGGCTGTCGACCATGGTGCCTTCGCCGACGTAGGCGCCGACGTTGATGTACATGGGCGGCATGCAGACGACGCCTTTGCCGACGTAGCTCCCGCGCCGGATGGCGGAGCCGCCGGGGACGACGCGCACACCGTCGTCGGCGGTGAAGCGCCGGACAGGGAGAGCGGCCTTGTCGCGGAACATCCGCGCGCCCTCGGTCGCCTCCAGCCCCTGCTCCACGATCTCGCTCTCGCGGAAGACGTCGAGGATGGCCTCCTTGACCCAGGCGTGGACGACCCAGCCGCCCGCGCCGTCGGGCTCGGCGGCCCGGACCTCTCCCCGCTCGAGGGCGTCGAGGAGTTCTTCCCCTTGGAGGGTCATGAGCTGGCCTCCGCAACGCTGAGGAGGTCTTGTGCGAGGTTCGCGTACTCGGTCACGGCGAAGTCGAGGTCCTTCTTGGCCACCTTCTCTCCAGCGGTGTGTGCGTCGATGATCGCGCCCGGTCCCATGAGCACCGGCGTACCCCAGTTGGGCATGTGCGGCGCGTCGGTGCCGAAGGCGACGACCTGGGACTCGCGCCCTTCGGGGACGTGGAACTCAACGGGCGCGTATCCCTTCCAGCGCTCGGTGATCTCGACGTGATCGCCGAGGAGTCCTTCGAGTCGCGCCTCGACGACGTCTGGGTCTTCGACCGTTCGGAAGAGGGCCACCGCGCTCGCCTCGTCGGCGAAGACGTTGGGCGCGATGCCGCCTTGGATGAGCCCGAGGTTGAGGTTGCCCTCGCCGAAGAGCGGGTGTGTCCCCCACTCCGAGGAGAGGACGCGCTGGCAGCAGCCGACGAGCTCGTGGATGGCGGAGGGTCCGCCAGCTTGAGAGCTGTGCCCGGGGACGCCCTTGGCGAGGAGGGTCGCCTTGTAGATCCCCTTGTGTCCGGCGCAGTAGGTGAGCCCGGTGGGCTCCCCGATGATCGTGTACTTCGGACTCCAAGGGTCGGCGAGGTGCCTGTTGGCGTGGGCAGCGCCGACGGAGTCGATCTCTTCTCCGACGGTGAAGAGGAAGCCGACGCGGTCTTCGCCGCGCTTGAGGAGCTCCACCCCGGCGGCGATCTGGCTCACGGCCTGTCCCTTGGCGTCGCAAGACCCGCGCCCATAGATGAACTCGGAGTCTTCGCGGACCCCGAAGAAGGGCGGCACGGTGTCGAGGTGCGTGCAGAAGACGACCTCAGGGCTCCCTGCCCGCGCCAGCACATTGAAGCGCCCGGGCGCCACCTCTTGGCGCTCCACATCAAAACCCACCTCGGTGAGCTTCTTCGTGAGCGCGTCTCCATAGTCCCCCTCCTCACCCGTCACGGAGGGGATCTCGATCCAGTCAGAGAGGTCGCGGACGAGGTCGCTCATGAACGGAGTGTACGAGAGCAGAGGCTCAGCCCAAAGGAGCGGGGCCCCCCAGCGTCTCCGCTGGATGGCCCGCGTTGGATTCAGTGGACCCCTTGAGGTTTCAGAGATGCGGGTAGCCGTTCGTGCTGTTGAGCATTGCCAGAGCGGCAGAACTTGAGGACGATGGTCGAGAACGCCCGCCCCCATGGACCTCCTCTCCCGCACCTTCACCAGGCGCCCCAGCCTCTTCCTCTACGTCGCGCTCAGCCTGTGCGCGCTGGCGCTGTGGGGTCTCCGGGATGTGCAGTTCTCCGAGTCTCCTCGTGAGCTCTTCCGCTCTGGAGACGAGACCTTCACTGAGCTCGAGCGCCTCTACGAAGACTTCGGCGCGGACGACCGAGACTGCGTCGTCCTGATCGAGTCCGAGGACATCCTCTCGGAGCCCAACTGCGCCCTGATCCGCGAGCTCGACGGCGCGCTCGCCGAGCTCGATGGAGTCGAGGAGGTCACGAGCATCGCTGACCTGGTCGTGCGGAGCGGTCTGCTCCCGAAGCCGATCTTGCCCGCGGCGGACGCGACTGACGAGGAGCGCGACGCCGCGCGCGACGCCATCGAGGCTCACCCCTTGGGGAGAGACCAGCTCGTCGACCCAGAGTTCCTGTCGACCGTCCTCTTCGTGAAGCTCTACTCGGGCGAGCTCACCGTCGAGACGATGAACCCCATGATCGAGGGGATGGAGCGAGCGATCGAAGAGGCCGGCGCGCCCGCTGGCACGGAGATCACGCTCACGGGCATCCCTCCCCTGCGGGTCGCGATCTTCGGGACCATCAAGTCAGAGCAGCGCAAGCTCAGCCTGCTAGGGATGATCCTCTCCTTCGGGATCTCCTTCCTCCTCTTCCGCAGGCTGGGCCCAGTGCTCGTCGCGAGCCTGCCCTCCCTGCTCTCAGGGCTCTGGGCCGCGGGCATCGTCGGTTGGACGCAGATCCCCTTCGACATCCTCACGGCGCAGCTCCCGCTCCTCGTACAGATCATCGCGCTCTGTGACTCGGTCCACCTCACCAACCACGTGCTGAAGAGGAGGGCGGCTGGCGACTCCCCGCGCGAGGCGGCCGCCTCCAGCCTGAAGCACCTCGGGAGCGCCTGCCTGCTCACCACCTTCACGACGGCCGTCGGCTTCCTCTCTCTCGTGGTCTCGCGCGCGGACGCCATCCAGAAGTTCGGGCTGCTCTTCGGCGTGTGCATCCTCGCCGCCTTCTTCGCGGTCGTGCTCCTGGTGCCCCTCTTCACGCTCGTCCTGCTGCGCAAGGAGACCGGCGCGCGCACCACCCAGCAAGAGCACAAGGTCCGCAGGGTCGTGGAGGCTTGCCTCCCCGCGCTCCTCAAGACGCCGCGCCTCACCTCCTTCTTCGGGCTCCTCATCACCGGCGGCTCCTGCGCCCTCGCGCTCTCCCTCGCTCCGGACAACCGCCTCGCAGAGTCGAGCCCGGAGGGACACCCCGCCACGGACGCGCTCTTCAAGATCGAGTCCCTCTACGGGGGGATGGTGTCTGCGACGGTGCGCGTTGACTGGCCGGAGGGCTTGGACCCAGCCGGGCCAGAGGTGCAAAGCGCCCTACGCGAAGCCAGCGAGGTCCTCGACGAGGTCGAGCTCTACCGCGGGAAGCTCTCCGTCATCGAGCTGCTCCCCCTGGTCCCTGGCAGAGAGCCTGCTGCAGGAGCTCCCGACTCACGCGTGAAGGTCCTCGAAGGGCTCGACACCGAGGGCGCCCTCGCCTCGATCTGGCGGCCCGACCTCCGCTCCGCCCTCATCAATGTCCGCGTACCAGACCTGGAGAGCAGCGTCGTCGAGGCCGCGCAATTGAGCGTGCAAGAGCGCCTCCAAGCCATCAGCCCGTCCTACCCCGGCTTCAAATTCCTCTTCACCGGCACCGGCGTCGTGGCGAGGAGCAACATCGACACGATCATCAAGGACCTCGCCCGCGGCCTCTTCATCGCGGCCTTGACGATCTTCATCGCGCTCACCCTCTTCCTGCGCTCCTGGCGCCTGGGGCTCTTGTCGCTCATCCCCAACATCCTCCCGCTCTCGATCACCGCAGCCGCGCTGGTCCTCTTCGATGAGCCCCTGCAGGTCTCAAGCGCGATCGCCTTCTCAGTCTGTCTGGGGATCGCCGTGGACGACACGATCCACTTCCTCCACCGCTGGCGTCGAGAGCGCGCGCTCTGCTCCACAGCCAGGGAGGCCGCGATCGAGACGAGCGTGGGCGTCGGGCTCCCCATCCTCGTGACCTCCTGCATCTTGACCGCGGGCTTCGCCGCGCTCTTGCCGAGCGTCGTCGCCACGACGCGCACCTTCGCCTGGATCGTCATCGGCGGGATCGGGACCGCCGTCGTGGCCGACATCCTCTTGCTGCCGGCGCTGCTCATCGCGACGGACTCCAAGAAGAGCGACGATCAATAGTGCGGCGGCGGGTCGTCCTGCGGCGCGTCCCCTCCGGGATCGCCAGGTGACTCGACCTTGTCCTTGAGGTCCTCGAGCTTCTTCTCGAGCTTCTCGATCTGCCGCATCTGCTCGGCCACGACCGCGCTGAGCTCTTCGTGAGACTGCTCTTGGAATGCGGAGCGCGTCTCGAGGTCCGTGATCCGCTCGCTGTCGGGCTTGGGTCCGTTCGTCATGGGGGCACCATACCTCCTCTAGCCCCCGAGCCCACGCTGCAGCTCGCGCGCGCCGAGCATGCCGAAGGCGCGACCGAGGGCGGCGCGGTCCCGCCTGGGGCGGGCGAGCCAGAGGCCGCCCGAGAGCGCGGTCGTGTCGGGGACCGCGGGGTTCGCGTAGCGCAATTTGCGCGCGTCTGCGGCGACGAGGGGCGCGGCCTCTGGACCGAAGTAGAGGGTGCAGAGGCCGCCGCTCGCGTCGAAGAGGAGCGAGACAGGCATCGGGACCTCCTCGTGGAGGCCGATGACCTCGACGAGGAAGAGCTGCACGAGCCTCTCTTCGGCCTGGGTCATGCGCGCGCCGTCCATGCCGAGGTCCATGAGGAGCGGCCTGGTGTTCCACTTGGTGTCTCCACGTCGCATGGGGATGACGACGATGCCGCCTCCTTGGATCTCGTCTGCCTCATCCTTGAGCGCCTTGAGGTAGTCGGTGTCCGGATCGGACTCGGGGTCCCAGACCACGACGAGCGCCCCGCGCCTGCCGGGCTTGGAGAGGACCTCTTCGAGGGAGAGCTTGCCGCCCTCCTCCTTGGGGAAGCTCCAAGCCTTGGCGGGGAGCTTGTCGGCGAGGACGACGCGCGAGGCGCGCCCGCGCCCGATGGGGAGCGAGTCTTCGCCGCGTCCGGCGAGGGGCGAGGCCGCGCTCATCGGCTGCTCTTCGGGCGCTGCGCCGCGAGCGATGGCCCAGCGACCAGCGCGCAGACCCTCGTGACGCTCGACCTCGCCGTCTGGCCAGCGGACCGCTACGACCGAGGGCGTCGCCGCGCCGAGGCCGAAGTGCAGGCGGTGTGAGGACTGTCCGAGGAGGCCTTCGCCTGCGTACTTCGTGCGAGTGAGGGTGCGTCCGTCGGAGAGGGTGACCGTGACCTTCGCGCCGACGCCGCCGGTGTTGGGCGCGGGGTGTGAGAGGTCGAGGGAGAGCGAGCTGCCGCCCGTCGCGCCTGTCCCCCTGAGGAGTCTCAAGCGCGGCCCGGTGCGGTTCCTGAGCAGCATGTCGAGGTGACCGTCGGCGTCGAAGTCCATGGCCGTCGCGACGCGGCCGTCGTCGAGGAAGTCGGTGCCGCTCACATAGGAGGTGTCGACGAACTGGCCGCCGCCGATGTTGAGGTAGGCGTAGTTGCGCTCGTTCCCGGCCCAGGAGTAGCCGTCCCACTGAGACATGTGCCCGAGGGCCTGCCAGGCGTCGCGGTAGGCGGCGGTGGCCTCGCCCATCTCCGGAGAGCTCCGCACCAGCTCGCGCCAGTAGAGGCTCGCGAGCTCATCCGCGCGGTCGCCGGTCACGAAGCCGTTCGGGACGTAGAGGTCGGGCCAGCCGTCGTTGTTCCAGTCGCCGAAGACGGCGCCCCAGGACCAGCCGCCGACGGCGACGCCTGAGTCCATGCTGCGGTCGGCGAAGCTCCCCTCTCCCTCACCGAAGAGCAGGGCGTTTCCAGCGGCGTGCATCTGATAGGCGTCGAGGGCGGCGCCGCTCCGGAACCCGTCCATGGCGGCGATGCGCGCGCCGACGGGTGTGTGCATGTTGCTGACGTAGAGGTCGAGGTGTCCGTCGAGGTCGCAGTCCGTGACAGACAAGCCCATCCCGGCGGCGGGGTTCAACGCGCCCTTCGCGGCGGCGACATCCGTGAAGCGCCCGCCATCGCTCTCGTAGAGCTGGTTGGTGCCGTAGTCGTTGACGACGTAGAGGTCTTGGTCGCCGTCGGAGTCGTAGTCCTCGAAGACCGCCATGTAGGTGAAGCGGTTGACGTCGGCGAGGCCCACCTCTTCGGCGCACTCGACGAAGCTCCTCCCGCCCTCGTTGCGCCAGTAGAGGTTGCGCGCCCCGTTGGTGGCCTCGTGGTAAGGCGAGGGCACGCCGCCAGAGAGCCCGGCGTGCGGGTAGCGACAGCAGAAGAGGTCGAGGTCGCCGTCTCCGTCTCCGTCGCCTGCGGAGATGGAGTAGACGGGTGACTTGCCGGGGCCGTCGAGGGGTTGGCGTGTGCCGAAGCGTCCCTCGCCGTCGTTCCAGCAGAGCGCGACCTCTGCGCCCTTGCCCACGGCGAGGTCGAGGTGGCCGTCTCCGTCGAGGTCGACGAGGAGCGCGCCTCGGGTCGTGTCGAGGAAGCCCACCTGCGCCGCGGCGGTCGCGTCGCGGAAGCCGCCGTCCTCTCCCCTCACGAGGAGTCGGTTGGGCTGTCCGCCGAGCTGTGAGAGGTAGACGTCTTCCCAGCCGTCACCGTCGACGTCCCCGACGGCCATGCCGAGGAGGCCAGCGAAGAAGAAGGCCACCTTGGCGTCGGTGCGCTGGTGGTAGGCGTCGTTGCCGAGGAGGAGCTCTTGCTCCCAGAACGGGAGGTCTCCGAAGGCTGCCTCGGTGACGTCTTCGAAGACGGGCGCTTCAGAAGAGGTCTCGGTGGCTTCGAGGACCTCGACCTTGTTGAGGGTGGGCGCGTCGGCGGTGCCGCTCCAGCTGCAGCGCCAGACGGCGTCGCGTTGGGTGCGAGCTTCGCCCGCTCTCCTCCCCATGCGCAGGATGGCGCGGGTCGTGCCTTCGTCTCCGCGCCACTCGGCGAGGTCGACGTCGAGGTCCACCAGGCCGTCTCCGATGAGGGCCTCGACGGCCTCGGTCAGCGCAGCCTCGGCGGCTTGCGCGAAGCGCTCATGCGGCCACTCTTCGAGGGAGGGCTCGAAGCGCTGGGCGATCTGTCTCCCCACGGGCGAGAGCTGCGCGCCGCGCCCGGGGAAGCCGGCCCCGACCGCCGGATAGTCCGGCGCGCTGCGCCCGGCGTCGCCGCGCCAGCTCTTGGCGCGCTCGCTGACATCCGCGGTCGGCGCCGCGCCCCCTCGCCAGCGCTTGACGGAGTAGGAGCCGTCGCTGAAGGCCTCCTCCCCGCACGGCTCAAAGGCCGCGCCCCAGTCCACGCCTGCTTGACCTTCGTCACCGCCGCTGCAACCCGCTACAGCCCCCAGAAGGAGCGCTATTCCCAATGTCTGTCTCATGGACTGTTACCTCATCGGCGCTCACCGATCCTATCCCGCGTCTTCTTCCTGTCCAAAAGCACCCCCTGCGCCCTGGCACCTAGACCCTTTGAATCCACCTGAGCGAGCCTGAGCCCTCGGGATACACTGACGTGATGAGAATCTTCGGCACCATCAGTGATTGGACCTGGCGACATCTCAGGGCCCTGACTGCCGGCCTGCTCCTCGCGTCGACGGCGCACGCGACCTGGTCGATCGTGGTCGTGGACACCTCTACGGGTGAGGTCTGCGTCGCCACCGCGACCTGCATCTCGGGTTACGACATCTCGAACGCGGTGCCCGTCATCGTCGTCGGCGAGGGCGCCGCGGCAGCTCAGTCCTTCATCGACCAGAGCGGACAGAACCGCACCCTCATCCGCGACGGGCTCCTCGCAGGTGACGACCCCGCCACCATCCTCGCGAACCTCGCCGCCACAGACTCCGGACACAACACCCGCCAGTACGGGATCGTCTCCCTCGCGGGCGGTCCTCCCGTGGCCTTCACAGGCGGCGGAGCCATGGGCGCGAAGAAGCAGGTCGTGGGAGAGGCGGGCACCCTCCGCTACGCCATCCAAGGCAACGCCCTCGCCGGCCAGCTCGTCATCGACGCCGCTGAAGACGCCCTGCTCGAGGCCGAGGGTGACCTCGTCACCCGCGTCATGGCCTCCATGCAAGCCGCGCGCTTCATGGGCGGAGACGGTCGCTGCTCCTGCAGCCAGCTCATGCCCGCGAGCTGCGGCGCGCCGCCGCCCTCCTTCGAGCACTCGGCCTACACCGCATGCATCATGGTCGCGCGCGCAGGGGACACCGACGGCGCGTGCAGCGCCGGCGGCTGCGCTGAGGGCAACTACTTCCTTCGAGAGGCAGTCACGGGGACGATCATCCACCCCGACCCCGTCCAGACCCTCGACCGCCTCGTCATGGACTGGCGCCGCAGCAAGCGTGGAGAGCCCGACCACATCCTGAGCGAGGTCTCCCCCGCTGCGAGCAGGCTCCCTGCAGACGGCGTCACCACCACCGAGGTCACCATCCAGCTGAGGGATATCGAGGGTGAGCCCCTGACGGAGGGCGGACAGAACCTCTCCATCACGGACGTCAGCGAGGGAGGACCCTTCGCCGACCTCATCCACCAAGAGGACCACGGCGACGGCAGCCACACGCTCACCTTCACGAGCTCTACCACGCCTGGGACCGCACGCTTCCAGGTCGAGGTCACGCACTGGTGGGAGGTGACGAGGCTCTACCCTGACCTCGAGCTCTCGGTGGACGCCCCCACAGAGCTCCACCTCGGGAACGAGGTCCTCTCCGCGATGGACGGCGGTGAGGCTCCCTTCGTGATGGACCTAGGCGCCCCTGGCGCTGGCCGCCCCTACCTCCTCCTGGTCAGCGCCTCCGGCACCCAGCCGGGCACGCCCTTCGGCAACCTCACCCTGCCGCTCAACCAGGACCGCCTCCTCGGCTGGTCCCTCTCAGGCCCCAACCCGAGCTTCTGGCCAGAGATGAACGGCGCGTTGGACGCCGCTGGTCGCGCGCAGTCCACCCTGAACATCGCGCCCGGCGCGCTCTCGCCCTTCCTCGGCGGCCGCCTCGACTTCTGCGCCCTGCTCCCTGGCTACGCGACGGCGCCCGTGGGCTTCGACGTGGCTCCCTGAGGGATCCCTCCAGGGCGGAGCACACACGAGAGGCCCGCCAGGGAGACGAAGGCGGAGATCGGCGCGAGGCCGGGCTGCAGAGTCACTTGAAAGCCGCCTTAACGATCTGGGATCAGATGATGAGGCGGACCGCCCAGTTCACGAGGTATGGCCCAAGGACCGCAGCCCGCGGCTCCTCTACCTCGATCACTGGGACTGATCCTGAGATTCTCTCCAACGGGCCGTCGTGCGTCGCACGACGGGCCCCTTCTGGCAATAGAAGAGCCAAATCTCTGGCTCTGGAACATCGATCCTTCAAAAAAAATCGATCAGTTCGCGAACTGGAGCCGCGCCTGCGAGAGCAGGGACCCATCTACCGCCCCTGCTTGCGGCCATCGGCACCACTCCGGCTCTAGATACAGGGCCAGGAGCTGGTCTTCCGGGTTCAGGAAGCGGGGGTCCACGATGACCGTCGCTGAGGCTAAGGTCGAGCAGGCCCCCCGGTACGGGTGACCGATGAGCTCCCCCTGATCCAAGCCGTAGTCGGGCCTCACGACCTCTAGGGAGAGCTCCTGCTCGAGGTCCTGCTCGTCTGGATGGAGCCACTCCGGGTGATAGTAGTCCCCCCCTCCGATCAGCGCCCCGCGGACGAAGACGCGGGGTGTCGCGGGCTCGCCGATCGGGAAGTCATCCCGCACAGCCCATGTCAGCCTCAGCTCAAGCGCTGCTGCCCGGTCCCAGTCCGCTGGCAGAGCGAGGAGCACGCTCCCAGCCCGCACTCGCCTGAGGCCCTCCGGCTCCAGGTGATCTTCAATGAAGAAATCACCCGGCTCCCCGAGGGA
>JAKVCE010000420.1 GCA_022447405.1 Planctomycetota bacterium
CGCTGGGTCAGAGCAGAACGCGATCACCTTCACCTCGTGACCGCGCTCAACGAGGAAGCGCCCAAAGCTCGGGACGTAGACCGAGGGGCCGCCTAAGTCCGGCGGGAAGATGGGAGAGGTGATCAAGACGCGCATTGCAGAGTTCGGAGGTCTATAGACCGTCCCGCCTCCGAGATCGACCCATGAGCGTGAGTCCTGAAGGCTTAGCTCGCTCACTAGCCGCCCTTCCCCAAGGCCGTCGCAACCGCGGTCCACAAACAAACGCGCGCCCCGGGGAATTCCCGCGAGGCGCGCGCTAGAAGAGGCTCAACTAGCCTCAGTCGCTCAGCCCAGGTATCGCCGCGAGGTCCCTGGCGGTAGGGCGGTTGAGCACGAGCGCTCGCTCCGCTAGATCCACGCCTCCGAGCATCAAATGGCCTGTGACCATGTCCCGATACGCCCAGCGGCTCGATCCAGAGGTGAACGTGAAGCTGTCTGAGATGAGCTCGGCCCCGTTCCCTGCGAGCTTGCTCGCATGGCTGTGGAAGGGCTCCTCCATCGCTGCCGCCACCTCCAACTGCCTCGCGTCGCCGTTGGGCAGGAAGATCACGACCCGCTCACCGTCGCTGGAGAGCTGGACCTCTTCGATCAGCCCCGTTGTGTAGGTGTGCGCGTTCTCCGTACCTCGATTCCAAAGCTCAGCAGAGTTGAGGGGCATCTCGATCTCCTGGCCTTGGCCGGCGCCCGGGATGATCTCAACGAAGCTCCTCCGGTAGAGGACGCCTGAGCTCTCGCCTTCGCCGATCGCGGTGAGCCCCTCCATAATCCCCGAGGCGTCAGAGACGATGATGTTGGGGGCCGGCCCAAGGTCCACAGCATGGACATGGAGCTCGGAGGGTCCTTGCATCAGGCCACCTTCATCCACCTGCGCATAGATCAGGCCCGAAGACGCGTCCCACACATAACCTTCGATCGTGGTCGAGCCCGCGCTCGGGCTGAGGACGCGCATCGCTGTGTCGACAGCTATCTGGCTCGTAGTGTGCTCATAGAGTGCGTACTTACCCTGGACGCCGCCGTCCTTCCTGTATGCCACCCGCGCGCCGTCAGGGCTGATCGAGAAGCTGGTGACTGACGCGTCTAGGTTGTTGCCGCCGTCAGTGTCGATCCGCCAAGACTGGCTGCCCGGGCTCATCGCTCTTGCGTGCAGCTGATGGCGCCCCTCTTGCTGCCAGAAGTCCGTGAGGTAGAGGAGCACATGTAGCCCCCCCTCTTCATCGCTCGGCAGCCAAGCGTAATCAGGGCAGGTTCGGTCCATGTCGCCACCGAACTGGCTGCCCGGGGTTATGCATACAGCGGAGTCCGCTCCGACATTCAAGTCTGTTGCGTAGAGCTTGTCCCCGCTGTCGAGCTCGTTCGCGATCCGAAACGCGCAAACATCAGCGCTCGGGGAGAGCTCGACTGAGAGCACTCTTCCGAGCGCAAAGTCCGGGGTGGCGAGCGCTGCTGTACCCGCCTCCGGGAGGCCGTCCTTAAGGGAGACCTGGTACGCGGACTTTGTCGTTCCGAAGAACGAGGTGTTCAAAAACACCAAGTGATCCCCACTCGCGGAGAACTGGGCCCTGTTGATCGAGCTGAGGGGCTCGCTGACGAAGACCCGGCTGCTCACATGGGTGATCATGTCTATCACCGTCAGCGTGCCCGCCGGCGCCCCAACGAGCGGGTAGTACACCCCGGTCGCCGCGACCCAGCGGCCGTTAGGGGACACGGCAAAGCTCGTGATCGCGTGCGTGTCCAAGCCGGGGATAAAGATGGGGTCCAAGTCACCTTCGAAGGCGAAAGGCACGCCTTGCGCGTCTTCAGGGAGCCCGTCAAGAGCCTCAGAGTCCGCGAGCGGGTTCTCTCCGTCCGTGAGGACGAAGCGCAGGCTGCTCGAGGGGCCTTGTCCGGTCATATAAACGACCTGCTCTGTAACCAAGACCTGAACAGCCGCTGACTCGCTCAACGAGTTGTCCGCCTTCATCCTGTACTCAAAGGTGTCGAGGCCTACGAATCCCGGCTCCGGGGTATACGTGATCGCCACGGGGCCAACCTCCGAGAGGGTGCCGTTGCCAGGCTCTTGCGTGATCTCGACGTCTTCTGCCGGGCCGACGTCATTGTTCCCGACCAGGATCTCGACGGCGGCGCCCATGGGCGTGACAGCGCCATCAGGGGTCGCGGTCAGCTCAATGTTGGCTTGTCCTCCGCCGCCTCCTCCGCCGCCTCCGCATGCTGTCGCGAAGAGGAGAATGGCGAGGGGACTAAGGGGTGAGTTGTTTCTGTGC
>JAKVCE010000421.1 GCA_022447405.1 Planctomycetota bacterium
TGAGGGAGCGGCACCTCATCAGCCGCGACATGGCGCCGGTGGAGGAATCCACGAAGACCCTCCCCGGACGAGCGGTCGCTTTCGGAGAGCGCGAGACGCTCTCCATCATGGTGAATGAGGAGGATCACCTGCGGGTGCAGGCCATCGAAGCGGGCTTTGATATAGACAGCGCTTGGCGCTCAGCGCAGAGCGTCGACCGCCTGCTTGAGGGGAGAGTGGAGTTTGCGGTGAGCGAGCGCTTTGGCTACCTGACAGGCTGCCCTACGAATGTCGGCACGGGCCTGCGCGCCTCCGTGATGTTGCACCTTCCTGCGCTTGGGATGGTGCGCAGCGAGCTGGAGAAGGTGTTCGCGGCCGCGCAGCGCACAGGCCTCGCGGTGCGCGGCCTGTATGGGGAGGGGAGCAAGGCCGCTGGCGACTTCTACCAGGTCTCCAACCAAGTGACCCTGGGGCGGACAGAGGACGACCTCATCGAAGATCTACGGTCACTGGTGCCTGTGATCGTCAACTTTGAGCGCATGGTGCGCACCGCGCTCCTCGAAGATCAGGGCGCCGCCCTACGCGACAGGATCAGCCGCTCGATCGGACTCTTGCGCACCTCGCGGGCTATGCCGACCGAGGCTGCCCTCGCGCACCTGTCCAACGTGCGCCTCGGCAAGCATCTCTTGATCGATGATGGTCCCTCACTCTCGCTCTTGAACGAGCTGGGCATCCAGGTCCAAAAGGGGCATCTGCAGGCGCTCGCGCCTGGCGGAGCAGACGCTGATGAGGTATTAGACGTCTCTGAACGCGACCGCTTCCGCGCCGGCTTCCTTCGTCAACGCCTCACGAATGAGGGGCCGGGTGGCGCCCCCAAGTTCTCGTCATGATCGACCGCTTCCACCGCAACGTGACCTATCTGCGGGTCTCTGTCACCGACAGGTGCCAGATGAGCTGCAGCTACTGCACGCTCCAGGAGGAGCCGCGCGAGGTCCTCTCCGCGCGAGAGATCGGTGAGCTCATCCGGGTCGCCGGCGGGCGGTTGGGTTTCCGCAAGATCCGCCTCACTGGAGGGGAGCCGCTCTTGCGGCCTGACCTCGTGCAGGTGGTTGAGGAGGTGGTCGCGACGCGCGAGATCGTCGAGGTCGCGATGACGACGAACGGGCTCCTGCTCGCAGAGAAGGCGGAGGCGCTCGCTAGAGCTGGCCTGCGCACTGTGAACGTGAGCCTCGACACCCTTGATCCAGCGCGCTTCCGTGAGCTCACGAAGGCTGGCTCGTTGGAGGCCGTTGTGGAGGGTCTGCGCGCCGCCAAGCGCGCGGGGATCCCTCGGCGAAAGCTGAACGTGGTCCTCCTAGGTGGGGTGAATGAGGAAGAGGTCGCCGACATCGTGCGCTTCGGCGGCGAGGAGGAGGTCGAGGTGCGCTTCATCGAGCACATGCCGATGGACGACTCTCGCCTGACCTCATGGCGAGTGGACCCGGACATGGTGCGCGCGAAGCTCAGGGATGAGTTCGGCGAGCTCCAGCCCATCGCCACCGAGAAGAGCGGCGGTCCCGCGGAGCTCTGGCTCATCGACGGTGTCCGCGTCGGCTTCATCCGTGCGATCTCAGGGCCCTTCTGCGACCGCTGCAATCGCCTGCGCGTGACCTCCGAGGGGAAGATCCGCTCTTGCCTGCTCTCTGGAGGAGAGGTGGACCTCGCCGGCGTGCTGCGCGGTGGGGCGAGCGAGGAGGAGCGCGCGGTCGAGCTTGCGGCTCTGTTCCAGATCGCTGCGGACGCCAAGCCGCCGGTCTACGAGCTCATGCGTGATGGGGCGGTCCCCATGCGTCAGGTCGGGGGCTGAAGCTAGCGCTCTAGGGCGGCGAGGACGCGGACTCCGCCAGAGTGTTCGCGGAGGCCGCCAGCCGGGCCGAACTCGATGGAGGAGCCGGGGGTGAGGCGCGCGTCGAGGCGAGGTCCGAGGACCCACCCGCTGCTCTTGTAGGTCTCCGGGATCCAGAAGCGGCAGCCGCCGTCTGCGAGCTCTTCGTAGAGGATCCCCGTCCTGTTTTGAATGTGGTACTCACCGAGGGCGCGGTAGCCCTCTGCGCTCGAGCCGCGCCATGGGTTGGCGGTCGAGGAGTCCTCTGACTCCCATCCCCAGGTGCCCTCGCCATCCGGCTGCCCGGCGGGTGTCTCTTCGGGGAGCTCGGGGGCGGGGGGAGCGCTCTCCGCATGGGCGACGGGCTCGGAGGGAGCCTCCGGTGCGGGCTGGAGCTCCACCTGGATCGTCTGCGCTTGAGGCGTCGGCGGCTGAGGAGTGACGGGGGCGCGCTCG
>JAKVCE010000422.1 GCA_022447405.1 Planctomycetota bacterium
AGGAGAAGAGGCGCCTGGTCCTCGTGCCGCGCGAGACGCCCCTCTCGCAGATCCACCTGGAGAACATGGCGCGCCTCGCCTCCATGGGCGCGACGATCTTGCCTGCGATGCCGGGCTTCTATCACGGGCCAGAGAGCATCGAAGACCTCATCGGTCACGTGGTGGGCAAGATCCTCGACAGCGTGGGAGTCGAGCACAAGGTGAGCTCGCGCTGGTCTGGCCTCGACGAGCCCCCGGTCGAGCCAGGCACCGAGCCCCTCGGCGAGGGCTCATGAGCGGCGTCGGCGACTACCTCTCGCTGGTCAAGTTCAGCCACTCGATCTTCGCTCTGCCCTTCGCGATGCAGGGCGCATGGATCGCGGCGGGAGGGATCCCGTCTCTTGAGCGGCTCGGATGGATCGTCCTCTGCGCGGTCTGCGCGCGCACGGCGGCGATGGCCTTCAACCGCCTCGCAGATCGGCGCATCGACGCCGAGAACCCGCGCACGAAGGAGCGTGAGCTCCCCCGCGGCGCGCTCTCTCCGCTCTCCGTGGGCGCCCTCGTCCTCGCCTCGTCGGCGGGCTTCGTCATGGGCGCTTACCAGCTCGGTCCGTGGTGCGGCCTGCTCTCTTGGCCCGTCTTGGCGTTGGTCCTGGGCTACTCCTACGTGAAGCGCTTCAGCGTGCTGGCTCACGGCGCGCTCGGCCTGGCGCTCGCCTGCGCGCCCCTCGGCGCGTGGCTCGCTGTGAGCGGGACCTTCGAGGCGGACTTCACCCCTGTCCTATGGCTCGCCGGCGGTGTGCTCGCCTGGGTGGCCGGATTCGACCTCGTCTACGCCTGCCAGGACGAGGACTTCGACCGCGAGCGCGGCCTCTTCTCCATCCCCGCGAGGTTCGGACGCCGTCGCGCGCTGCTCTCAGCTAGAGCCCTCCACGCCCTCGCTGTGGCCGCGTTCTGTGTCCAAGGGTCGCTCGCCGGGCTCGGCCTCGTCTATTGGTGCGCTTTAGCCCTCGCGGCGGGGCTCTTGGTGTGGGAGCATCGGCTCGTGCGACCTGACGACCTCAGCAAGATCAACATGGCCTTCTTCACGGCGAACGGCTGGGTCGGCGTGGTCCTCTTCCTCGGCGTTGCCCTGGACCTAGAGCTCGGCGGGGGCGCCTGAGCGTGGCGACGAAGAAGCGTCAAGCGGCGCCGCCGCAGCAGGTCGCCGAGCTCGCGCGGAGCTTGAAGGGTGGTCTGCCGCGCCTCATCGTCCTGCGCGGTGAGGAGCGCTGGTTCGTGGAGGAGGCCCTGAAGCTCATCACGGCCAAGGCCACCGAGGGAGGCTTGGAGCTCTCTCGTCACGACGCGAGCGATCCTGAGTTCAAGAGCGCGCTGCTCATGGACGACCTCGTGGCCTCTCCGCTCTTCGCTGAGGAGCGCCTGGTCATCGCAAGGAACGTCGAAGACCTCGTAAAGAAGTCAGGCAAGGAGCACTCCGCGCTCACTCGGGCTGTCAGCGCTGCGGCCCAAGACGAGAGCCGTGGGGGCGCTGTGGTCGTGACATGTCGCAAGCTCCGTGCGGACCACGCCCTCTGCAAGCTCGCCAATGAGCTCGGCGGGCCGGTGCTGGAGCTCCGCAAGCTCTGGGACTCGCCGCCGCCTTGGCGCGCTGGCGACCCTACGGAGGCGGAGACGGTCCAGTGGTTGCTCGGTCGCGCGAGGAGCAGGGAGCTCTCGTTGAACCCGCGTGACGCCGTCTACATCTGCGCTGCTGTGGGCAACGACCTCTTCGCCTTGGAGACCGCCCTCGAGAAGCTCCGCCACGGCGGCGGCAAGGCGGTGCGGGAGCTCATCGGCTGGGATTCGAGCGCGGCGCCTTGGGGCGCAGCGGACAAGCTCCTTGACGGTCAGCTCGGCCCCGCCCTCGGGGCGGTGGAGGCGCTCTATCGCGGAGGGATGAACGACGAGCGCTCCGGTCGGCGAAACGTCGACCCTCGCGCCCTCTCGGCCATCCTGGGGGCCACCCTGCGCAATCGCCTGCGGGAGCTCGCGCGGGGCGCGCGCGCGCTCGAGCGAGGCGCGAACCCCTCCGAGGCCGCCCGCGCAGCGGGGGTCAAGGGGGCACCCTCCACCGTGGAGGCCTTCGGCGTAAGGGTCGGGAAGCGGAGCGCAGCGGGCTGGGAGGGCATGCTCGCTGACTTTCTGGATATGGAGGCGAGGAGCCGCTCAGGGGGCGGGGCAGTCCTCGACGCGGACGCCCTCTTCGCCTTCGCCCTGCGTTGGCGTATCGAGGCGCCCAGCTTCGTGCGCGCTGGGGGCAGGCGAGGCT
>JAKVCE010000423.1 GCA_022447405.1 Planctomycetota bacterium
CGTCACGCCGCGCTCTTCTGCGATCGGCCTCAGGACCGCGTCGATCACCGCGTTGACGCGCGCGCGGTTCTCGCTTTGGAAGTCGAGTTTTGTGGCGCGCCCTTCGCGCTCGTCGAAGCGGCGCTCCGCGGGGACCTTGCCCGTGAGCAGGCCTTGCGCGATCGGCGAATAGACCAGGAGCCCGACCTCGTGCTCTCGGGCCCACGGGATCACATCACGCTCGATGTCCCGAGAGAGCAGGCTGTACTGCGGCTGGTCGCTCGCGAGCGGGACCTCACCCAGGGCGACGCGGGCCTCCTCCAGCTCATCGCGCGTGTAGTTCGAGACGCCGATCTCGCGCAGCTTCCCTTCGGCGCGCAGCTCGAGCAGCGCTCCCATCGTCTCCGCCACGGGGACCTCTGGGTCGCGCGCGTGCACCTGCAAGAGGTCGATGCGCTCGATCTCAAGCCGCGCGAGGCTCTCCTCGACCTCATGCCGGACAGAGTCCGGCCTGCTGTTCCGCTCGACCCGGCTCTTCACCCCGCCCGGGCCCAGGATGTCCTTGCCCTCGCCGCCGCGCAGGTCGTCCCAGCGGATCCCACACTTCGTGAGGACCAAGACATCATCCCGTCGCCCGCGGATCGCCCGAGCGACCAGGCGCTCCGAGTGTCCGAAGCCATAGACCGGCGCCGTATCGATCGCGTTCATCCCGCAGTCGATGGACGCGCGCATCGCCTCGATGGCGCTCTCGTCCTGGGTCGCGCCCCAATACCCGCCGCCGATCGCGTAAGCGCCGAAGGAGAGCACCGGCACTTCGAGGCTGCTCTTGCCGAGGGGTCTGGTCTGCATCGCGCTTGAAGTCTACCGCGACCATCCGTGAGCCCCAGCACCTCGCAGTGGTTAGCATCTCCCCATGAGCGCTGGCCCCAACAGACGAGCCCACCCGTGAGCGCCCCCAAGCGTCAGCTCGCGAAGCTGCTCCGGCGCTACAAGCGCTTCCTCGCAGACGTCGAGCTCTCGAGCGGCGAAGAGCTCACGGTGCACTGTCCCAACCCAGGCAGGCTCCTCTCCGTCCTCGAGGAGGGACAGCCCGCGCTGATCCGTGACAACGAGAACCCCAAGCGCAAGCTGCCCTGGACGCTCGAGGCCTTGAAGGTTCACGGCACCTGGGTCCACGTCGACACCATGGCATCTAACGGCGCGGTGGAGGCGGCGATCCTCGCCGGGAAGATCCCCGAGCTCGCTGGCTACGAGGGCCTCAGGCGCGAAGTCCCCTATGGAGAGAACAGCCGCATCGACCTCCTCCTCGAGGACCCGGAGAAGGGCGCTTGCTACGTCGAGGTGAAGACGACGACCTACCTCGATGACACGGTGGCCCGCTTCCCTGACGCCGTGACGGCGCGCGGCCTGAAGCACCTCAAGGAGCTACAGAATCTCGCGGAAGCGGGGACGCGCGCAGTGTGCTTCTTCCTCATCACTCGCGACGACGCGCAGTCCTTCGGGCCGGCGGCGGAGATCGACCCGGCGTGGGCTGCGGCCTACGAGGAGGCCCGCGCCGCTGGCGTCGAGGTCATCGCTTACGACTCACGGGTCAACGCCGGCTCTAACGAGAAGGGGGTCACCCACCCAGTCGAGAGGTCGCCAGACGCATAGGTCCGCTCAAGCTTCGGCGAGCGGGAGCAGCTCCACCTTGCGGAACTCACACGGCGCGCCCTCGGCCTGGATCGCGATCTGACCGCTCGAGGCGGTGCAGTCGAAGCCCTCGTTCACGAGGTCGCCGTTGACCCAGACCGTGACCGTGTCTTCGCGGCACTCGATGACCATCTGGTTCCACTCGCCGGGCTCGTTCTCTGAGTCATCCGTCATGTTCCGGATGCGTCGGTTCTTGCCCTCGACAGCCCCCCACTTCTCCTCGGGGCCGCGGCGCGCGACCATGTCCTCGACCGCGATGTCTTCGCCGATGCACCAGAAGTCGCCGGCGTTCCCGACGTGCATCTGACACTCGATGGACTGCGGGAACATCTTGTAGAGCATGCGCGGCTTGGAGGCGTGGACGAGGATCCCGCAGTTCCCGGGCTTCCCTGCCCAGCGATACTCCACGGTCAGGCGGTAGTCGCTGTAGGACGCGTCTGTGATGAGGTGGCCGTTCGGGCTGCCGTTCGAGACGAGGAGCCCGTCACGCGCCTCGAAAGAGGGAGCGACCTCCGCTCCCCCGTCGGCCGCCGGCACGTCAGGGTGCCAGCCCGTGAGGTCCGTGCCGTTGAAGAGAGACACCGGCTGCGGAGCTGTGACGCAGGAGGTGCAGAGCGC
>JAKVCE010000424.1 GCA_022447405.1 Planctomycetota bacterium
CGTGCAGGAGGATGTCGGCCTGCCGATCCTGGTTGAGTCTGCGCGGGCAGGTGAGTGGGACCTCTTCCCGGAGTATGAGTTCAGGGGCAACAAGAAGAACGCAGCCTTCAAGCACTGCGCGAGCAGGGGAGAGGGCGGGCTCGGGTGGGTCGTCGGGATCGGCATCAACAACGAGGACATCTCCGTCACCATCGAGGAGCTCTCGAGGCTGCTGATCTCCGCGACTCTGCTCGTGCTCTTGATCGTGGTCTTGTGGACGCTGCTCATCGCGCGTCGCACGACACAGCCGATCTTGGACCTGGAGCAGGGGACCCGGAGGGTCGCTGCTGGAGATCTGGACGCGCGCATCAAGGTGAGCGGTAAGGACGAGCTCGCGGAGCTCGCGCGCGCCTTCAATCAGATGACCGAGGACCTCCAGTCGAGCCGCGAGCAGCTCGTCCGCGCGGAGAAGGAGGCCGCCTGGCGGGAGATGGCGCAGCAGATCGCGCACGAGATCAAGAACCCGCTCACGCCCATCCTCCTCTCGACGAAGCTCCTGCGGCGCGCGCGCGATGAGAGGAGCCCGGAGCTGGATGAGATCCTCACGCGGACGCTGGAGCTCGTGGAGCGACAGGTCGGGAACATGCGTGAGATCGCCAAGGACTTCGCCGACTTCGCCGGCGCGCGCGCCCTCGCGCCGGAGTGGATCTCTGTCGATCAGCTCATCAAGGACGTGCTCGAGCTCGAGGCGGCCTGGGCGGAGGAGCTCAACGTGGAGGTGGTCCGTGAGGGCGAGGGCGGCGAGCTCATGGTGGACCCTGATCGCCTGCACCGCGTCCTGATCAATCTCATCTCCAACGCCCTCGAGGCCATGGGAGCCGGTGGCACCCTCCTCCTCAGGGTGGAGCGGTCGGAGGAGGAGGTCTCGATCGAGGTCTTGGACGAAGGCTCCGGCCTCGATGAGACAGCCATCGCGCACCTCTTCGAGCCCCACTTCACGACGAAATCGCACGGCACAGGCCTAGGCCTCGCCATCTGCAAGCGGGTCGTGGACGAGATGGGCGGCAGGATCGAGCTGGGGCCCCGGCATGAGGGCGTCGGGACGAGGGCTCACGTGGTGCTCCCCATCGGTGAGGCTCCTAGCTGAGGCTCTCTCGCTCCTTGGGTTAGGCGATCGGGCCTTGGGCTAGGCGATCGGGGTGATTTCAGAGAGAATCAATACAGGTCTTGAGCGTATCCCTCGAGGTCCTAAGACCTGATCAAGCACATGTCATTACCTCAGCACACCCGCGGCGCTGTAAAGCGGCCGCTCCTCCTCATCCCGCTCGCCTTACGCCTCGTCGCGCTCCTCCTTGTCGTCATCAACGGGGGAGAAGAGCCGGCAGAGTTCGATCTCAGCGTGCCGACCATCGACGGCAGCGCTGCGGACACCTCAGCCCTTGAAGATCTTGAGATCGCTCGAGGTGACGGGCTAGAGGAAGAGCTCGATCAGCGAGACCTCGGCGCGGTGGCAGAGGGCGACGCCTACGTCCGCCTCCGCGGGCGCGGCGCGCTCACAGGCGTCGTCGTTCAGGAGGGGACAGAGGTCGGGGTAGCAGGGGTGCGGGTCGAGCTGCTCACGACGCCTCCCTCCGGTGACGTGTTCATCGGGCGCATCTTGCGCTTGGCGGCCTTCAACGAGGATATGTCAGAGCGGACCCAGCCTGCGGCGGTGGAGTTCACAGACAGCTTGGGCAACTTCTCCTTCGAGGGGATCCGCAGCGGGCGCTACTACCTCGACGCCTTCGGGCCCGCGCACACTGCGACGCGCCCCGTGCGGGTCTCAGTCGTTGAGTCTGGCTCTGGTGGTCCGGCGACAGTAGAGGTCCAGCCCGCCGGCTCGATCAGCGGCGAGGTCCTCGCGGCTGATGGGACCCCTGCAATCGGGGCGACGGTCGTGTTGAGTCCTGGTCCCGGTCACTTCCTCGGGCAGCTCCGAGAGGGCTCGCTGCGCCTCGTGGAGGTCCAAGTCGATGAGAGCGGCTCGTTCCGGCTCGAGGGGGTCGCTCCTGGCAAAGGATACGAGCTCTCTGCCGCTAGCTCTGAGCACACGATCACCCACGCCGTCGGCCTCGAAGTGGAGGCTGGCGAAGAGACCAACGTCACGATGAGGATCCGCGCTGGCGGGCGCATCGCTGGTCAGGTGCTCTCGGTCGCGGGTGATGAGGAAGAGGATCGAGATCCGGTCCCCCTAGCTGGTGCGCAGGTGGGCGCGGTCCCGCGCGGGCTGCGTGACATCCGCATGCTCGAAGAGATCATCCAGCGCACC
>JAKVCE010000425.1 GCA_022447405.1 Planctomycetota bacterium
CTTGGATCCAATCCCATTGGAGCAACATGTTTGGCATGGCAATTGCCATACGATGTCAGAGCGTGCCACATGATTCAGATGTCATGAAGTCTGGGCATAGGCGATGCCCTCGTCTCCCTCGAAGAGGAAGGCGATCTTCTCAGGCAGCTCCGAGTAGAGTCGCACGCGCTCCTGCATCCCGCGCACCACGTCCACGAACCACTCGTTCCGAGCGTCGAGCTCTTCTGCCGTCATGAGGCCGGCCTCGATCACGTACGGGGCGCAATGAGCCGCGCAGACCGCGGGCTCCTCCTCGCGCAGGTACTCGCCAGCGAGCCAGAGGAACTTCTCTGGATCGAAGACCGCGCCCCCCTTGGAGACGTCGCGCACCTCGAAGTTCTTGATGAGCTCGTCGACGCTGAAGACCTCGGTCTCTCCATCGAGCGCCCAACCCTGCAGGCACAGGAAGTTGACGACGGCGTCGCGCGGATAGCCAAGGTCGCGATAGACCTGCACCGAGGTGTGGCCGGTGCGCTTGGAGAGCTTCTTCTTGTCCGACCCGAGCATGAGCGGCAGGTGCCCGAACTCTGGCGCGGAGAGGCCGAGCGCCTCGTAGAGCAAGACCTGCTTCGGCGTGTTGACGAGGTGCTCCTCGCCGCGCAGGACGTGGGTGATCTCCATGTCCGCGTCGTCGCAGACGACGACGAAGTTGTAGGTGGGTGAGCCGTCGCTGCGGAGCATGACCCAGTCGTCCACCTCCTTGTTCTGGAAGACGACGTCCCCGCGCACGTGATCGGTGAAGCGCGTCTCTCCCTCGGGCACGCGGAAGCGCACGGTGGAGGGCTCGCCCGCTGCTGTCCGCTCCGCGACCTCTTCGGGTGAGAGGTCCCTGCAGCGCCCGTCGTAGCGAGGGTTCTCCTTCTTCGCCATCTGCTCCTCTCGGAGCGCGGTGAGGCGCTCGGCCTCACAGAAGCAGCGGTAGGCCTTGCCCTCTTCGAGGAGGCGCGCGCAGAGCTCTTGGTGCCGGCCGTCACGCTCGCTCTGTCGGTAAGGCCCGAAGGGCCCCTCGACTCCGGGCCCCTCGTCCCACTCCATCCCGAGCCACTGCATCGCCTCGAGGATGGAGCGCTCGGACTCCTCAGTGGAGCGCTCCTTGTCGGTGTCCTCGATGCGCAGGACGAAGGCGCCCTCGTGGCGTCGGGCCCAAGCCCAGTTGAAGAGGGCCGTACGGGCGCCGCCTACGTGGAGCAGGCCTGTGGGGCTGGGTGCATATCGAACTCGGACGGTCATGGGCTCTCCTCGGGTCTCACGGCCCAGCGAGGGCCGGGGCAGGGCGGAAGAGGATACGCAGCGCTCCTTGGGCTCACAACGACCCGTTAGAGTAGGCGCATGTCGAGCGCAAGAGACGCGGCCCCGGCCCTCAGCACGGAGCTCTTGAGGCGGGCGCCGAAGGTGCTCCTGCACGAGCACCTCGACGGCGGCCTGCGCCCAGAGACCTGCCTCGAGCTCGCCGACGCCTGCGGCTACAGCGGCCTGCCCTCGGACGACCCCGCCACCCTAGCCGAGCGCTTCGCCGAGGGCGCCGACCGCAAGAGCCTCCCCCTCTACCTAGAGGGCTTCGCCCACACCATCGCGGTGATGCAGACGGCGGAGGCCTTGTCGCGCTGCGCGCGCGAGGCGCTGGAGGACCTCTCGGCAGACGGAGTGGTCTACGCTGAGCTGCGCTTCGCGCCGCACTTCCACACCCAAGGAGGCCTGGGTCTCGACGAGGTGATGGAGGCTGTGCTCGCTGGACTCAACGAGGGCTCACAGGCGACGGGCGTCTCTGCGCGCCTCATCGTCTGCGCCATGCGCAACGAGGACCCTGAGCTCTCCGAGAAGCTCGCCGCCTTGGCGGTGCGCTACCGCGACGCCGGCTGCGGCGGCTTCGACCTCGCGGGCGAGGAGGCCGGGCACCCGGCGAACCACCACGTGCGCGCCTTCCAGCTCATCCAGCGTGAGAACTTCTCGATCACGATCCACGCCGGCGAGAGCTTCGGCCCCGCGAGCATCTGGCAGGCCCTGCAGTTCTGTGGCGCGCACCGCATCGGGCACGGGGTGCGTCTGGTCGAAGACCTCGAAGAGGGCTCCGAGGGTCGCCTCGCGCAGTTCGTGCTCGACCACCGCATCCCGCTCGAGCTCTGCCTCTCCTCCAACATCCACACCGGCGCGACGGAGAGCTTTGAGTCTCACCCCTTCCCCGCGCTGTGGGATGGCGGCTACCGGGTGACGCTCAACACGGACAATCGCCTGATGAGCGCG
>JAKVCE010000426.1 GCA_022447405.1 Planctomycetota bacterium
CCACTTCGACCGCCTGGTGCAGCGCCTCGCGCCGCGCCATACCCGCATCAACCCCGCGCTCATCGTCGCCGCCGGGGTGGCGGCCTACCACGACACCAAGTTCCGCGAGATCGCCCCCTTCCCCGACGTGATCCCTCTCCTCTCAGACCTGAAAGCGGCGGGGCTCAAGACTGGCATCGTCACGCACGGCTGGACGGACAAGCAGGCAGAGAAGCTCGTGCGCCTCGGCGTCGTCCCTCACCTCGACGCAGACGCCATCTTCATCTCCGACGAGATCGGGATCTCAAAGCCCAACCCCAAGCTCTATGAGACCGCCCTCGCGAGGATGGGCCTCGAGGCCCCTGAGGTCATGTACGTCGGTGACAGCCCCGCCCATGACGTCGCGCCGCCCAAGTCCCTCGGGATGATCACGGCCTGGGCTCACCGCGCGTCCAAGTGGACACCCGCAGGTGAAGAGGAGCAGGCGACGCACGAGATCGCCGACTTCGACGCGCTGCGCGGGATCCTCCGCGAGCAGTACGGGGTCTCCGTCTAAGAGAGCAGGTGACAGGAGGCGCTGTGGCCGCCGCCGAGCTCGACGCTCTCTGGGTAGGTCTCCTTGCAGCGATCCTCCACGAGCGAGCAGCGCGTGTGGAAGTGGCAGCCAGCGGGCGGGTTGATCGGGCTCGGGACGTCCCCCGTGAGCGGGATGAGCTCGCTGCGCTTGGTCGGGTCAGGGCTCGGGATCGCCGAGAGCAGCGCCTTCGTGTAAGGGTGCTGCGGATCATCAAAGATCTGCCGAGTCTCCCCAGTCTCCACCAGGCGACCGAGGTACATCACGGCGACGCGGTCTGAGATGTACCTCACGACCGAGAGGTCGTGGGCGATGAAGATGTAGGAGAGGTTGAACTCATCCTGCAGGTCCTTCAGCAGGTTGATCACCTGCGCCTGAATGGAGACGTCCAAGGCGCTCACTGCCTCGTCGCAGACGATGAGCTTGGGCTTGAGCGCGAGGGCGCGCGCGATGCCGACGCGCTGGCGCTGCCCGCCGGAGAACTCATGGGGGTAGCGGTTCGCGACCTCTGGCCGCAGCCCGACGCGCCTCAAGAGCTCCTCGACACGGTCCTGCAGCTCGCTCCCCTCCGCGAGGCCGCGGACGGCCAAGGGCTCGGCGATGGCGTTACCCACGGTGATGCGCGGGTTCAGGCTGCCGTAGGGGTCTTGGAAGATGATCTGGAGGTCGTCCCGCTGTGCCCGCATCTCTGAGGGGCTCAGCTGGAAGAGGTCTACGGGCTCGGAGTCAGGGGTCCGCCGGTACAGCGCGCTCCCGCTCGTTGGCTCGATGAGGCGCAGGAGCGCCCGCCCGGCGGTCGTCTTGCCGCACCCGGACTCGCCGACGATGGAGAGGGTCTCCTTGCGTCCGACGCTGAAGCTGACACCGTCCACGGCCTTCACCTCGCCCACTCTCCGGGAGAAGATGCCAGCGTGGATCGGGAACCACTTGCGCAGGTCCCTGACCTCGATGAGGGGGGCGCTCTTGTTCGCGCTCATAGCTCCAAGGCCTCCTCAAGGTGGTGGCACGCCACCGTGTGCTCGCCCCCATCCTTGAGCGGGACGAGGAGCGGCTCCTCCTCAGCGCAGCGATCGGTCGCGATCGGGCAGCGCGTGCGGAAGCGGCAGCCGCTCGGGAAGTTGAATGCGCTCGGGACGATTCCAGGGATCGTGTTCAAGCGCTCTCCCTCGACCGCGAGGTCAGGGAGCGAGCGGAAGAGCCCGATCGTGTAGGGGTGTTGGGGGCGTGCGAAGAGCTCGTTGACCTCCGAGTACTCGACGACCTTGCCCGCGTACATGACCGCGACGTGGTGGGCTGTCTCCGCCACGACCCCGAGGTCGTGAGTGATGAGGAGCATGCTCATCCCCTCCTCCTCCTGCAACTCGCGCATGAGGTTCAGGATCTGCGCCTGGATGGTCACGTCGAGGGCGGTGGTGGGCTCGTCCGCGATCAGGAGCGCGGGGTCGCAGGCCATGGCGATCGCGATCATCACCCGTTGGCGCATGCCGCCTGAGAGCTGGTGCGGGTACTCGTCCACGCGCTGCTCTGGGCTCGGGATCCCGACCTTCTTGAGCATCTCGATAGCGTGCTCGCGCGCCGCCGCCTTATCGAGGCCCTGGTGCAGCATCACGGTCTCCATGATCTGGTCTCCGACCGTGTAGACCGGGTTGAGCGCGGACATCGGCTCCTGGAAGATCATCGCGATGTCATTGCCGCGGATCTTCTGCATCTCCTCGAGGTTCTTCTC
>JAKVCE010000427.1 GCA_022447405.1 Planctomycetota bacterium
AGCCCCCGCAGCTCCACGAGCTCGCGCCTCTGACCCATCGCCAGCAAAGCTGGGAAGACCGCCGTGCTCGCCGAGATGGAGATCAGCGCCATCGGAAGCTGCTGGAGCCTGTTCGCGTAGTAGTAGAGGGTCGGGCCCCCGTCTGGGAGCATGCCCTCGGCCATCCACCCGTCGATCAACACGTTGAGTTGATACACGGCCGCTCCCACGACCAAGGGGAAGGCGTCTCTCAGCACGCGCCTCGCCTTCGCCTTTCGAGCGGGGTCCGGCGCGCTCCGCTGGAAGAGACCCATCTTCTTCAGGGAGGGGACCTGGATCGCGAGCTGCAAAGAGCCTGCCGCCAGGACCCCCCAAGCCAGGGCGCGGACCATCGCCATGACCTCCTCGGGGGGGCGCCCGCCCTGTGACTCCCAGCCCCAGGTGACCCCTACCGCGACCAGCACAGAGACCCAGCCGACGTTGAAGATGATCGGGCCCCAGTTCGTCGAGGTGTAGTGCCCTCGCACGTTCAGCGCGCCCGCAGCCAGCGCGGTCAGGCAGACGAGCACCACGTAGGGCATCAGCCGCGCCACCAGCTCCCGGATCGCCCCTGGGTCTGAGCCGAGCCAGGCGGCCCCGGTGATCGGCATCGTGTCCGGGAGGCACCAGGCGACGACCATCCCCGCGCCGCAGACCGCCAACAAGATGGAGAAGACGATCCGAATCGTCGCCTGGAAGAGCGCCGCGCCCTCGCTCAGGCCCTCCTCGGCGTCGGCCTTGGTGATGCCCTCTTGGAGCGCCACCGAGAGCGCGCCCTCACCGAGCAGCTTTCGAAAGAGGTTTGGGATCCTCCAGGCGGTGAGGAAGGCGTCGTAGATGCCTGAGCTGTGGCCAAACAAGCTCGCCGCGAGGATCTCGCGAGCGAGGCCGACGATCCTGGAGAGGAGCGTCAGCGCGGCGACAAAGAAGGTCCGAGAGCCGAGGTCCTTATGCCTTGAGACGACATCCGCGCCCGCCTCGCCCCTGGGTGTGGGCGCTCGGTCGGGCTCGGTCAGCTGAGCGACTCCATGACGATCCGCTGGACCGCCTTGCCGTCTGCCCTGCCTTTGACCTTGGGCATGAGCAGCTTCATCACGGCGCCCATGTCCTTCGGCTCCTTCGCGCCGGCCTCCTCGACCGCCGCTGTGACGAGCCCTCGCAGCTCATCCTCTCCCATCTCCTCGGGTAGGTAGACGGAGATGATCTCGAGCTCAGCGCGCTCGATGGCGGCGAGGTCCTCCCTCCCGGCATCTGTGTATTGGGTGAGGCTGTCTTGCCGGCTCTTCTTGGCCTTCGTGATCACAGCCAAGGTGTCCTCGTCCTCGAGGTCACGGCCCAGCTCGATCCGCTTGTTCTTCAGGTCCGCCATGACGAGACGCAAGGTGTCTCGCTTGGGACCCTCTTGCGCGACCATCGCCGCCTTTAAGTCAGCCTGGATGTCATCGATCAGCGCCACAGCTCTCTACTCCTCGCCCCCCTCGGGGGCCTCCGTCTCCTCAACGTCACCTGAAGGCTCCTCGGCTGCCTGCGGCGTGTCCGCGCCTGAGCGCGCCGCATACTGCTCGAGGTCGCTCTCAGAGACGACCTCCAAGCCGACGAGGCTGTCCCCCGCCTTGAGGTTCACGAGCTTCACGCCCTGGGTGTTTCGGCCCATCACGCTGACGTCGCTCACCGGGGTCCTCACGAGCATCCCACCCTCTGAGATGTAGAGCGCGTCGTCGCCCTCATGGCAGAGCACGCTAGAGACCACTCGTCCGTTCCGACCCTTGGTCTGGACGCTGATGACCCCCTGGTTGCCGCGGCCCTTGACCGGATAGTCGGCGACCGGCGTTCGCTTGCCGTGCCCCTTCTCGCACGCGACGAGCAGGTGCGCGTCAGGCTCTGCGACCGCCATGGCGACCACCTGGTCATCGCCGACGAGCTTGATGCCACGCACGCCGCGCGAGGTCCGGCCCATCTGACGGACGGTCTTCTCGTCGAAGTGCGCAGCCTTCCCGTTGGCGCTGCACAGGATGATGGTGTCGCCCGGTCGGGTGACGCCGACGCTGACGACCTCATCGCCCTCCTGGAGGTTGATGGCTCGGATCCCGTTCGAGCGAGGCCGGGAGTAGGCATCTAGAGCCGTCTTCTTCACCACGCCGCTGCGCGTCGCAAAGAGGATCGACTCCTCTCCGCTGAACCCAGTGACCCGGAGGACCTTCGAGACCTCTTCTCCCTCGTCGAGGTTGACGAGGTTCGCGAGCGGTCGACCCTTGG